>CANCKV010000102.1 GCA_947378615.1 Chitinophagaceae bacterium
GAACCATTTGAATTAGTTCCCCAATTACTTAATTGAGAAACATCAGAATTTGCAACATTATAATATACAGGGTATGTTACAGTTTGTGTTCCAGCTGTAGTAACAGAACTAGAACTAGATGAAGCATTAATATTTACGTTGTAGGTCAAATTTGTGTACGCAATTGAACCTGCTGTAATAGTATGACCTGAAATTGCAGATCCAGCAACGTCGATAGTTACCCAGAAATATCCTGATGTACCACTAGCAATCGTTTGAGATAAAGAACTAAAATTAATTGGACTCGTTGCCAAAGCACTAGTTACAGTAGCTAAAGGAGTAGCTGCATTATAATTTGGAGGCGTAGCACTCGAAGTATAATAGAGTTTATAATTTACTAAGTCACTTGCTACAAATCCTCCACCACTTGTTATTGGCAAACTTATAGCTGTAATTCCGACAGAAGCAGAAGCCACTGAAACAGAGAAATTAGTTAAAGGAACTGCAGTAGCTCCATTATTAATATTACCTGCACTTACTGAACTAATATTAGTAAGAGTTACCACAGGTGCATCAGTAACAGTTAATGTTGCCCCTGTAAGTGTAACTACAGGAGTACCAGTTACGCTACTGATACTATATCCATAATTACCAGCAACAGTAGGAGTACCAGAAATAGTTACAGTTCCATCCCCACTATTTTGAATAACAGAAATACCTGTTGGGGGAGTATTGCTACTTGCAGTACCAGTCCAACTCACATTGGCATTAGTTGCTGAACCACCATAAGTGTATTCAATTGGACTAATGGCGGTAGCTGTATTAACAGATTGGGTGATAGAACCACTTGTTAAGCTTAATGTAGGTGCTGCATTTCCTTCACCTACTGTTACAATAATTGGGTTACTTAAAGCAACTCCTGTTATTGAACTTGTATATGGGGAGGATGAACCACTTGTGTTACTTTGCGTGATGGCACTCCATCCTGCGGCGTATTTATATATCAAACCACTAGTTTGAGCGACTCCTGACGGGTCGTTATTACTATTCCAAGGGAATGCTAAAGTAGTAGATGAAGAGGTTAGACCACCAATCAACCATTGAGCTTTCAAGCTATTAGTTAGTGAAGACGATGCTGTACCTATTATTTGTGCAATTACTGTAGGTGTTTGGGCATTAGGAGTGATTATTACTGGATTATAATCTGAACCGTCAAAACCAACAGGGAATGTATAAGCACTGCTAAAAGCTGCTGACGTTTTAACATATCCAGTACCGCCAGTTATGATATGGTTACTTACACTAGGAGTTCCTAAAACCGGGTTAGCGGCAGCTAAAGTCAAATTAAAGTTACCTATTGAAAGATTGCCACTTGTCAAATTTAGCGTTCCCCCAATAGTAGCAGAACCTGTTAAACTAAAACCACCAGCATTATTAAGTGTAAGATTATTCAAATTTGCACCTGAAATAGTAGCACCACCTGAGGTTAAGATAATTTTTCCAGAACCAGTCTCAGATCCTGTACCTGTAATATTGCCTGAATTAGTAATAGTATTTCCGCCATCAGCCAAAGTTCCGGCAGTCAAAGCGAGACCAGTAACAGAAGGATTAATGGCAGGAGACATTGTATAAGTAATAGCAGCTCCATTGATAGTTAGTAAACCTACTGAACCAGGAGTTCCGATTAACTCATTACTTGAAGTACAAGTACCTGAAATAGTAACATTAACCTTATCTGAAGAAGATGAACCAAAAACTGGAATTGCAGATAAAGTACCCACAGAGGCAGTACGTACAATTGTAGCACCATTTGCCAGAGTCAATGTATTAGAATTTGTTAATGGAGCAGAAAGAGTAAGGATGCCATTAACAGTAGTTGTGGCATTTAATACAACTCCATTTGAACTAAGAATTGAAAGGTTATTCAATACAGAGGCACTTGTAGGTAATTCCTTATCAGTAGTAATAGAAGAACCGTTTTGAGCATAAGTTACATTTACTTGGGTACCAAAAGTTGGAATAGCAGAAATTGTGCCCGCAGAACGAATGACACTTGCACTATTTCCTAAAGTAAATGTTTTACTATTCAAATTGAAAGCACCTGCAGTTAAAGATAAAGTTCCATTTACAGTGGCTGCATTTGAAAGTGTGACACCTGCAGCATTATTTATGGTTAAGTTACCAACAGTAGCAGGTACAAGAGCTCCTGTTGATTGCGCACTAGAACCATTGAATTCATAAGAACCAGCGGGATCAAAGGTGTTTGAACCAGAACAATTGATATTAGTAGAAGTAAATCCAGTTGCTAAACTAGTTTTTACAGTTCCAGTAGCATTCAATTTAAAAACATTACCTGAAGCACTACCAACATTATAACCCGCTAAATCTAAGGTACCATCAATTGAATAAGTAGTAGCACTGTTACCAAGTAAAGAGGCACCCAATACATAATTTGAGTTTGGTTTAAAATTTACAGCACCAGGCATATTGACTGCAGTAATACTAGAAGCATTCAGAGTAGAGGAAGTACCATAAAAATTATACGTATAAACAGCAGGTGTTGCAGAACCTGACCATGTACCACCGCTTGAAAAAACAAAATTAAAGTTACCATAAAAGTTCCATACACCTGTTTTAGGAGTTGTATTAGCCCATTGCAATACATTACCAATTGTACAACTAAAATTTCCGTTTATATTGATTGTATAATCATCTGCAGCATTTCCTACAAAAACCTTTGTTTTGTTTGCAACCGTTGTACCTAGAGATACTAAAGAAAAGTTATTAAAAGTTATCCCAAACGTAGTTAAATTAGCAAAAAGATAAGGACCCATACCAGCATTAGAACCACCTGAAGCAGTTCCTTTTGTACCAGCAGCGGCTGCTCCAGCAAGGTTCAAAATAAAATTACCATAAGTTTTACCAGATTCTCCAAAAATTGGAGTAGAACTACCACTTTTTGTTCCTGTTACTAATAAAGTTGAGCTTGCATCCCATGTTACATAGGTACCAGTTGGAATAGCAAAAGCTGAAGCAGCGGAGTTTAATTCGAAAGTACTTCCAGATGCAAAAGTCAAACTCCCACCACTAGTATTAGCCACAATCGCACCACCATTGTTCAATACCCATCCTCCACTACCAATTGTAATGGCACCTGCGGATGCATCAATTGTTAATGCAGTTGTTGTTGACTGAATGGTAATTTGATTTGTAATTGTTCCACTTGGAGCGGAAACTGCAGTTGTCCATGAACCACCACTATATACTTGCCAACTAGCGGCAGCACTCCAATTCATGGTAGCGGCATTTGTTCGATAATCACCATTACTTTGTGCATTTGAAATGGTTATTGCAAATAATGCAATAAAGAGAAACAATGCCTGTTTTACAACACCACATGGTTTCATTAAATTAACTAACAGTAAAGAGAAGTTAGCTTTTGTTGTTCTTTTCATATTTGTTTAATTATTGTTTGAAAATCTTTATTTAAAAGAGAATTATTGATAAAAAATGGCAATCAATCTTAGATTTTAAAACTATTTTATAACTACGCTTTTATTCATTATTAAATAAAGTCATTGGGTGGATGCATCAGTAAAATGTGTATTGGGTTGTTCATAACTAGCAGCATAATCGCGTTTTTTTTCATATTTCCGGTGTATTTATTTATTAAAAAGTTTAATGACATATAAAGCAATTATTATAATTCTCAATAAGCAAACAATCCAATCATTAAATTAAGTGTCATTTTACTCTTAAGCACATTTTAACAATTGCCAAAATTAAAAGACAGCGCATGACAACCGTCCTGCACCATCCTGCAATATTGAAAACGTTGCCATTGACTGTAGTACTTTATCACCACACAAATGACAACGTTCCCAAAAATGATTTCCATTAAATGCTAAAAAGTAATCATTTCTAATTTTTCAATAATGCAAACAATGGACATTATTAACTTAACATAAATGAATTATTTAGTAAATAACTCAAATAACATCAGCACTAATCCTTACTAAACTTCAATGTATTCACCACTCCTTGCTTACCCCTTATAACTAATAGATATTCACCTTTTGCTAAATGAGTTACATCAATTGTCTTTTTCATTAACCCATTTTGCAAAGCAACACGTATTAATTCTCTTCCCGTTAAGGAAACAATTGAGGCATCTACATTTCCTGTAGGCTCACTTAAAAGAAGGGTCAAATCGTTCTTCACTGGATTAGGATAAATCTTGAATTTATTGGCATTTACCAAACTTCCACTTGAAACAATTTTGCTGTAAGTATATTTTCCGTCCTTCTCAATCATTTTCAGACGATAATATACGTAACTGTTATTGGCAATATCAATGGCACCATAATTATTTACACCTACTGATTTCTTTGAATCGACAGAAGTAAGGGTAATGAAGTTTACGCCATCATTGCTTTTTTCCAATAGGAAATAACTAATGTTTACTTCGTTGGTAGTTGACCAATTTACAGTTGTAATTCCTTGTTTATTGTCCGCTGAAAAGTCTAATAAAGTCAATGGGAGTACGACCGCAGAAGGATGCCCCTTTACAGTTACATTTTTCAAATAGGCAAATCGAGGTGTACTTGTTGAACCTACTCCAAAATACAATCTGATAGTCAATGAATCCTTAGGATTAAGCGTAAAGCTTGAATCAGGCAAGAAACGTAATGTGGAATCATTATTACCGGCTATCTTTCCTAATGTGGCAGGATGCGCAAAAGCCCCATAATTGCTAGCTGGCAGTCCTAGACCTGTTGTTCCTATTCCACTCGCTATGTCGGTTGAATCTTTCTTTGTAAAGCCTGAACGAGAATAAACTACTGCCATTGTACCATTCGCAGAACTTTGAATATTTGCATTCAAAAGCAGACTATCAATCCTCAATGAATGAGTTGAATCGGCAACAAGGGTGAATTGATAATAACAAGACCTATTTAAACTTGCTCCTACTGTCCATTTACCTGTTGAAGGATCGTTTGCAAACGCAATACCCTTTGCAGAAAAAGCAGGATTGGCAGCTGAAGTAGATGCACCAATCATACTACTGAAAACTGGTACAGTTGGCACAACACCTAATCCACGTACTGCAGCACTATCAACAGTAGAAGTAGTCAAAGGCCATTGTATTAAAGGATAAGAATCGTGTAGCAAGGGAATCGTCAACATTGTACCCTTCACTCTTAATGGAACGATAGCACCTCCACTCGTACTATGATAAATAGAATCGATATAAGTACCCGGAGTTATTCCGTTCATCCTGATATAAATATTCTTATTGGTAATCGCATTAGCTGTTGGCACAATCACAAGGGGATTGGCATGTGTAAACCATGTCACGCCATTATCAATTGAAACCTCAAAAGGTAGTGGAGGAGTGATTGTTACATTGCCAATTAAGTTTATACCAGAAATTTGATATACTTGAGTAGCAGAAGGTTGATCGACACCTTGAATAATATTACCTAAAATCCCATAAGCATACAAAGTTGGCGTACTACTAATTATACCCGTATCGGAAGTAATAGATGTAAGCCCTGTCTTAGAAGCCTTCACCAAATAATATAGGTTTGATCCTGCATTAGGCAGTGAATCGATGTAATTGAAATTACAAGCAGTATCTTCTGTGCTAACAAAGGAGGACACTTTGGAATAACTTTTATTATCCAAGCTTTTATACAAATCACAAGTAACACCGACCATTGGGAAAGTCAGATTCCAAGTAATATTTGTTTTGCCAGAAATCTTTCTTGCCAACATATTGGAAACAGAAATTTCTGGAACAAAAGGCTTAGCAGCTATTACTGGCCAAACTGTTGCAGGTTTCCAAGTAGTTGTAGAAGGCGTGTTGGCATTCATGAAAATTGTATCGTTATTATAATATTTAGCCGCTTCTTGAGCCGACAATTGATGTGACCATGTTACTCGTTTTGACACATCGAAAGCTGTATTGTCATAATGGGCAGCATTATATTCTCCATAATAAATAGTATTAGTATCGGAGTTCGCATCAAACAATGTCCAACCGGGAGCACTAATATTGCTACCCATCAGTGTATTTAAAAATACAGTCTTATTAAAAACACCACCTGAACCACTTTGCCAAGGACGACCTAAGGTATAATTGGTAAATCCTCGATTTTTAGTCAGTTTACAATCTCTAAATACATACCCATATTTGGAAACAGCCTTCGTATTCACAGCAGTCACATAACCACCGGCTGAGTTATCGAGACGAGTACGAGGGTATATTACACAGGTATCATATACTACAGTGGCATCACCAAAAATAAAATCTGTATTACCATCAATATAGCAATTTTTGAAATAGTTACGATTGCCTACTCCACCTGTGTAAACGGTATCTTGACCACCATTAAAACGACAATTATAAAACACTACTCTATCGGCGGTCACATTAATTGCTAAAGCCTGAGGGCCATCTCCAGTGGCTGGAACAGGAATCGCATTGGCATCGATACCATATCCTGTAGCATTTTCGACTGATAAATTCATGACCATACAGTCAGCAGCCGAAATATTCAGGGTAGCAGAAGTTGAAGTACCGTAAGTTCCACCGGCAGGTGTTGGTTTTCCAGAATAATTATCATAAGAAAGAATTGTCTCTGCCAAACTCTCTCCTATTAATTGGATGAAGGGCTTCGTAGTAGGAATTGTCACTACTTCATGATACTTCCCTTTTTTGATATAAATCACATAAGGGGCAGTCTGTGCAGTGGGGGCGGCATTGATAGCGGCCTGAATTGTGGTAAAACTACCACTACCATTGATGTCAACAACTGTATTGTATTGACCAAAGGAAACACCAAATAATAACAAGGAAAAGATTGAAAAAAGGGCTTTTTTTGAGAAGCAATCGAAATATTTCATAATAGAAAACGTTAATGTAGCGCAAATATTGGAATTTGAAAGCTATTGCCCATCCTGCCCTGTCATGCTACGCATTAAAAAATGAATTCATACTCCGCCTGAATGGTTTGGTATTTATATTACAAGGGGTGATGTGTATGGTTATATAACTTTTAGTAAAGAGAAAAAGCTAAACACATAGTGACATAGCCACATAGAAATGAAATAGTTTTTTATACGTTTTATTGAAAAGAAGGTCACAGAGGAATCCTACTTCGTAGCATTAGGAACGCTTTTCTGAAAAGAAGTTTTATAGTTGTGTGAAATGAAAGTGTTCATGTGTATGGTTATATAACTTTCAGTAAAGAGAAAAAGCTAAATACATAGTGACATAGCCACATAGGAGAAAGGATATAGTTTTTTATAAGTTTTATTAAAAAGAAGGTCACAGAGGAATCCAATGTCATTAAGTTAAGGAACGGCTGTCAGGTTGAGCTTGTCGACACAGGGATAATTCAAGGTTCATTCCCTCTTTGCTCGCCTTCGACGGGCTGCTAATGACATCTTATAAATTGTAATGGACTCATCGATATTTAACCTGTCAGACTGAGGCTCTCGAAGTCGGGTCGAATGGTTATAGTTGCTTGCACTTCGATAAACTCAGTGTGACAGTCTTGCTGATATTCGTAACCAACTGCAATGTTATTTCAAAAAACTTGAGAAACTCTATTTACTGCCTCAGGCTGACACCCTTATTTTCAATCAACACTCTTAACTTATCGACATTGCATAAGAATCCTACTTCGTAGCATTAGGAACGCTTTTCTTAAAAGAAGTTTTAGAGTAGGAAACAAGGAAAAAATATTTATATGACCTATCTAATAATATTTATACATTTAGGGCTTTATAACATTGAATTATTCAAACTAATTTACGAACGGGATTCAAGTAATATTCCTAATAGTTTAAATTTCTCATTTTATATCTCCCTTTTTACAATTAAACTTTATCATCAGACATTAAACTTTTTTTCATGTACAAATTAAAGAATCTCTTAGTTACCACCTTACTATTTACTTCAATCATCTCTTGTAAGATGCCTGCACTTCTATTTCATGGCGACCTAGGCAATAATACCACAGTAATGGATGCAAAAGGAAGACAAGGTTGGCAGTTTAACCAAGTTATTAGATTTGGCGCGTATAAAACTTCGAAGCTAAAAAGGGGGTGGACTAAAGAATTGGATTGGACATTTTTCCTGAAATTCAAGAAAGCAGAGCAAAAACTAAGCTTTGTTCAATACACTCCTTCTGGTGATTCTGCCAAAGTTTTCTCTGTTGGAAAGTTTAAAAGCGAGGAATTACCCTTATTCAAAGATTTCCTTAATTATATTATCAAATATGAGAACACCTATACGGGTACTGTTATCTTGAATGAGCAAACAAATAAAAGTTGGGATTTCATTGCGAATAATCCTGAATCAGTACAGTCGAAGGATGATAACTGTGGAATCATTAAGGGGCAGGATGGCACAGAGATTCAGATTAAAGGAATTGATAAACTTGAAGGTCATTCGACATGGGCATTTACTACGAATTATGGTTTTGAATTTATACAAGATGGGAAGTCATTGGGGGCAGTTTCTGTTGTAAATGATGGGAAAGTTTGGCTAAAGAATGATTTATCAGAAGAAATGAAATTAATATTATCAAGTGTGTCGAGTGCCTTGCTATCAAGACAAAGCATGTCTGCAAGTGCAAATACTAATCACTAACCTTTCATATTTAATCAATAAATTAAGTCATTTCTAAAATTTTTCATACAATCTATCTTAGTACTAACAAGCAAGGTGCCTCATTTTATAAATTATAGTACCGTGCTTGTATGAGTGGTGACTTATTTCATGAATTATAATACCATGCTTGTAAGCACTGTGCCTTATTTAATAAATTATAGTCCCTTGCTTGTATGAGAGATTACTTATTTCATGAAATACATTACCGTACTTGTAT
>CANCKV010000103.1 GCA_947378615.1 Chitinophagaceae bacterium
CTACAATTCCTTTTTGGGTTTAGAACATAAAATAGATACATCAACACTATACTTTAGTTAAATAAAAAAGGTGTGCCGTTATCCAAAAGACGGCACACCTTGTAAATAGAGGCTAAACTGATTAATCTTTTATGAATTGTTTTACTTCTTTTGTAGCACCATTCACAACTACAAAATAAGTTCCTTTTGCAAGCTTAGTGGTATTTAATTGGAAACTGTTATTACCGCTCGCCAAATTAATTTGTTGTTGACTTAATGACCTTCCTGTAATATCTGTAATCTGTACTATAACTTTTTCTGCCTGTTCTTTATTACAGATTACATTTAATGTTTTATTTACAGGGTTAGGATAAATGGAGAGTCCTTCTTTACCATCAAATTTCACCAATACAACATTACTATATTTAATACTACCATCTTTATCAGTCATTTTCAGACGATAATAATTGTTGCCTTTAATAGGTTGATAATGTTTGAACCCATACACATTGATACCAAGGCTATTCCTTGAATTTTCCGTACCAATATTTACCCAATTACTATTATTAGTAGAATATTCAATTGTGAATTCTTTTGTATTCAACTCAATTTCGGTAGTCCATTTTAAGGTAACACTGTTATTTTCAATGGTACCATCGAAACTGATTAATGTTAATGGCAATGAACAATGCGGTACGTCGTAAGCGACTTTTTGGTCAACACAATTATTACTACTTCCTTGTTTCGCACTATAACCCATTCCTCGTTTAGCAAAAGCAGCCCAAATTGCACATTTATGTGCATTTTTAAACAATATAGAATCTGCAGCCAATATTGCATCTCTAGCATCAAGGAATCCAGGACTGCAAGGTTGCATTTTTAGTCCTTGCATCACTAATTGTAAAGCTTTGGTATTACCTCCATTTGTTGAAGGATCGAATAAATTAGGATTAATAACGCCCTCTTGTTGAATTATCCCCCAAGTCATTTCCCACAATGCAGCACACCATATTTCTCCTAAATAATGAACTTCAGTTGCATTAGGAATTATTTTATTACTCGCATCGTAGGAAGGATTATTTGCTGTATCTGCAACATCTGCGTAAGTATGCGGATTGATAGTCATATCAGTTGAATAAGGGAAATAACGGACTCCAATGTCAACAGTAGGTGTTTGGTCAATTGCATAATGACCAACAGTCCTCTTTTTTGCACCGTCTGTAATTTTGGTATTTTTCCAATCAGTAACCATCATTAAGGCAACATAATCACTCCATCCTTCCCCTCCTTGCTCATAGTTATCCAAACATGTAGTTGTAGAAGCACCACCTGTTAGTCGCATAGAAATTCCATGTGTATATTCATGACAGACAATACTATTATCAAGGTCGCCATCAAACATTGGACCGGTCGTAGAAACATTAATGGTAGCAGAAACAGTTTGTCCCAAAGCAAGGGGGGCAACCATTTTGGCACCATCAGTATCGGATACCATCACAGCAGGAATCGTTATTGTATTATCCGTCCCTCCCATTACTATTGGAGCTCCGGCAGCATTATTAATCATTATAACCCCAATTGCTCCAGCAGTTTGAGCATTCTTTACTTTGATAACAAATGAGCAAGTACCTCTGTAAATAACTGCAATCTTACCTTTTAAAGAATTAACAGCACCAGTACATCCACTATGAGAATTAGCAGTAGAATCATTGAAAAGTATTAGATTACCTTTTACGGCTCCAACTGCCGCTAATTTATTGGCTGTACTGAAACCACTTTCAACATAATTGTAATCTCCTGCAATTGTCGTAGGAGAACTGATAGTAATATTAGCTCCATTAACAATTGCGGGACTAAATAAATACATCTGCATTCTTCCTGATGAGCCATCAGGTGGAGTACTGAAATTAGAATTGTCTGTTCCTGACCCATCTTGTGCTTCTGCATTTACATAATCTTTTTGGACGCCACCTCTCCCTATATTATTATTTTGAAAGTTACCTGCTGCCTCTGTAAAACCATACTGATAAGTCAAATCATGCATCAAGTTATTCCAATAAAAAAGATTTGATTCTGCAAACTTTCTATTTTGGGACAATGTTGGAGCTTGGGTAAAGTCAGGTGAGAAGTTAAAAGTGAGCGTAGGGATAGCAGTAGATGAAGTATCGGGTCTTCCTGGTTTATTTTTATTTAGACTGTCGTCATAGACATATACATTATTCCCTCTTGAAGTCTTGTAATTAGATGTACCATCAAAATGCCACCCATAAGTCGTTGCATTATTACTTGTTCCTGCATAATTCCAAGGATCGGTTTCAAGCTTTGGACCTGCTATATAAGGACTCTCTGCAGGGTACGGTATAACATTATAGCTAGCAGAAGTTACAGTAGGGGGTGGAGGAGGTGCCATTAAATGAGCAATAGATTGTACTTTTTCAACTACATTATGACTCAATTCATCCTCACAATTTACTATTTGGTTGTTGTTGCTTTGCTCTTTTTTTTTAACTGTTTTTGTAGAACGTTTCTCGTAAACAGTATAATTGCCCTTATTAATAATGGTACCGTTTGAAGCATCAACCCTTACATGAAAATAGTCAGATGAATTTAATGGTTCAATATATACATTCCATGCAAGTTGAATGGTTTTCCCTTCGTCATTACTTACCCAAACCAACTCTGTGTTGATGTTTTGTTTGGCAATACCTCCATCTGAATAGCTAATCTTTTTATCAGTACTAAAAGTATTTGATATTACTGTCAAATTTTTTGGCAAGGAGAGTTTCAAATAATTGGCAGCCTTTCCAATATCAACATCTGCGGTTAATGCAGGTATCTCACTAGGTGCTTTTGTTGCAATGTCTGTATAGAAATTTCCAGAACCATACATTAATTGACTGTTTTTGAATACAAGTGATTGAACAACATTATAAACAATAATACCTTTGTAGGTTTGCTGAACATATACATAATTCAACCCTAACTGATCATCTGTGTAGGAATTTTTAACCGAATAGTCAGAATTACTAATGCTTAGTGAACTTACTTTAGCTGAATTGCTTTTAGATAAAGCACGTTCTACATCGGACTTTGTTTTTATTTGTCCCATTACAGAGGTACAAACTAGTAGAACCAAGGAAAATAAGAGAGTCGATAAATTTTTATTCATTTTTTTATTATTAAGGTGGGTTGCCAATTATCAGCAATAATAAACAATTTAATTTAAAATAAAAACTCTTTCTAAATAGCCTTTTGGATACTAAACGGGGAAAAAAAACAATGCCTACAAGTATTTGCGCATAGAATCAAATGAACTGAAGGCAAAAGTAACTGAAAAGTAGTCGTTTCTATTCCATTTCCTAGATCACAAAACTGAAGAAAAGTGACTAATCTTCAATAGTGAGAACCAAGAAGTAGAATCCTAGATCCTCTGAACTGAAAATCAGGATCACGACTTCAATTCCTAGGTGTGCGCTTTCGAAGTTGAGGATCTCCAAATGGAAAACTAGAACCTTTTTTTCAATTCCGAGATGCTCCAAACTGAAAAGAAATCGGCGAGTTTAAGAGGGATTATACTCAAAGGAAAATGGTTTGTGATTGATAAAAAGTTCAAACCCCTTAAAATCAAAGTAATCATTCATTATAATCAATGACTCAATAGTATTATTTTACATATCCACAACAAAACTTTAAAATGTTTGCGAATCATTTTATACACTTGCATCTTTATTATCTTCGCCCCCTTAATACTTTTTTGATGCGTATATATCAGGTACTTTTTTTGTTTTGCTTATTTCCACTTTTTTCTTGGTCACAAATGCATGCTTTTGTTTCTGGAAAGGTGATTGACGAAAATGATGCACCACTTCAAGGGATTACTGTTCAGTTACTTAGCAAGCAAAGAAGTACACTCACAGATAGCAATGGTAACTTCAAAATTACTGTTCCAGCGAATAAAAATACAGCACTTATATTTTCATCTATTGGCCGTACCACAGTTCAAAAAAGTTTCATTGTTGCAAGTGGAAAAACAGAGAAAGTAATTATTCGTCTTCAACCTAGCATCTCAAAACTGCTAGACGTAGTTGTTAAATTCAATCCCAATAGAAGGGATGCCGGAGCCGTTAGCATTGATGCTAAACAAGCGATATTGAATCCATCTCCCAATAGCAACATCGAAAGTTTGATTAAAATATTTGTTGGTAGCAATAATGAATTGACTTCTAATTATTCTGTTCGAGGGGGCAACTATGATGAGAATTTGATGTATGTGAATGACTTCGAAGTTTTTCGTCCGTACCTTGTTAATAGTGGTCAACAAGAAGGATTAAGTTTCATTAATCCAGAATTAACAGGAGGAATCAAGTTTTATAATGGTGGCTTTCAATCAAAATATGGCGATAAATTAAGTAGTGTATTAGATATTACCTATCGTAAACCTACCAAATTTGGCGGTTCAGTTTATACGGGATTACTAGAACAAGGACTGCACCTTGAAGGGGTTTCTGCCAATAAAAAATTCACCTATTTGTTTGGTGTTAGAAATAAAACGAACAGGAATTTGCTGAGTAGTCAGGAAACATCAGGTAATTATGTTCCTTCCTCATCCGATTTGCAGACTCTACTAACTTGGCAGGCATCCGAAAAGTGGCAATTCGATCTATTAGCGAACCTTTCTGCGACCAAGTTTACTTTCTTTCCTCAATCAAGTCAAATGACATCTTCTGTTTTTACTGCTCTTTATTCCCAAAGTCTAGGATTGAATATTGATTTTGCAGGTCAGGAAAAAGACAGATACAGCACTAATTTCATTGGATTTTCAGCCACTCAAACTGTACGTAAAAATTTGAAATTAAAGTGGATGCTGAGTAGTTTCACTGATATTGAACAGCAGAATCAGGATATTTTAGGTGCCTATTTATTTGGTGAAAGAGACTATACTCAAGGAAGTAAAACTTATGGCTCAATAGTAAATCCATTAGGTGCAGGTGTTTTTCAGAATTTCAGTCGAGATAACCTCAATATAGCAGTGTTAAATGCAGGACATAAGGGAACAATGGAATTGGGTAAAAACTTTATTCAGTGGGGTACAAATGTGGAAAAGCAGACTATTAGTGATAAGATAAATGAATGGCAAATGAATGATAGTGCCGGCTATTCACTTCCATTTAATCCAAAGGTTCTCCTACTCTCGTCTGTTCTGAAAAGCAATAGCAGCCTTGACATTACCCGTATAAGTGGTTATTTTCAGGATAATATACAATTCAAGGATAGTAGTGATGTGGTAATGCAGGTTGGTATGCGGTATAACTACAATTCGATGAATAAGGAATTTCTCTTTTCCCCTCGCATTGGAATTTCTTTCAAACCTAAGCATTGGAAAAAGGATATCATTCTTAAATCGTCGATAGGGATGTATCAACAGCCTCCATTTTATAGAGAGTTACGTGGATATGATGGCACTGTAAATACCCATTTATTGGCACAAAAAAGTTGGCAGTTTACGACAGGTTTAGATTATAATTTCAAATTATTTCAACGCCCTGCAAGATTGACCACTGAAGCCTATTACAAGAGTATGTGGAACATGGTACCCTATGATATCAACAATGTCAGGGTGCAATACTTTGGACAAAATGAAGCAAAAGCTTATGCGATTGGAATAGAAAATAGGTTGTACACTGAGTTTGTAAAGGATGCAGAGAGTTGGCTTAGCTTTTCGATTATGCAATCCAAAGAAAAAATAGACAACTTTAATTTTAACCAATATACAAATGCATCGGGGCAAGTAATTACTCCTGACATGAAGGATCAAGTGGTTTATGATAGTATTCCCAATAGCGTGGGTTGGTTACGTCGTCCCACTGATAGGAGGTTTACATTAGGGTTCTTTTATCAAGACTATATGAGCAATAATAAGAACTTGAAATTTTACATGAACACTATTTATGGTAGCAACCTGCCTTATAATATCCCGGGAAGTGTCAAATATCGAAACGCATTAATTATACCAAGTTATATTAGAGTGGATATGGGATTCAGTGCCTTGCTATTAGATGGAGAAAAGCCTACAAGAAGTCATTCTCCGTTTAAGAATTTTAAAAGCATTTGGGCAAGCCTAGAAGTATTTAATGTGATTGACCATGCTAATACGATTAGTTATATGCTGATAAAAGATTTTCAGAACAATACATTTGCCATACCAAATACATTAACTCCAAGATTATTAAATTTGAAATTAGTAGCAAGGTGGTAGTATAGGAATGTAATTTGGAAGTTGTGGGCAAAAAAACATTCAATTGAGATACAAGTTGCTCAATTTATTTTAATGGCATTTTTCCAAGAAATCAAGAATTATTAATACAAATAAGAAGTGGATACTATTTAGAAGAACTGACCTCCTGAATAGTATCCACTTTTTATTTTAATGTAAGCTTCTTAGAATTTCCTCACAGCCCTTACCCTCGCTTGATTGTTTTTCCAATAACTAAATTGACTATTATATTGTCCAAAATCTTGTGCCCAAGCTTGATTGGCATTATATTCTGAAGAAGTCCAATAATAATTCCCAACAAATCCTCCTAATCCTTTTGCATGAAGATTCGTGTACATCAATGCTAACTCCTTTTTAGAAGGCAAATACCAATCACTAAACCCATTTGCGGTTTGACTTGCAATACTAGCAGCATAACTTCCAGATGATTGAACATTGATAATAGCAGTGGTATTTGCTTTACCCCCTCCAATAGAAGTGTCAAGAGCATTTGTGGCAACATATCCACCATTGAACCACTGAATAGAAGTACTTGCGTCACTTGTGGCAGCTACCAATCCATGTTGTTGAGTGCTATCTAAATAGAAGATAGTACCTCCTCCATAACTTTGTCCAATTGTATAAGTAACATAAGGATTATTGCCAGTAGTTAACGAAATTTGATTTCCATAAGCAGTTCCAGCTGCATTCGTAGCGTAAGCTCTAAAATAATAGGTAGTATTATAATCATAAGTATCCCAAGATAATGTAGAAAAAGTATCAATTTTATTTACTGTACTAAAATTAGCCGTATCTAAGTTATCAGCTATTGTAGGATTCTGATTCTTAGACCAACAAAAGCCCTTAGCAATAATTGGAGAGCCGCCAATTGAAGTAATCAATCCAACCTGATTTCCAGGTGTTCTATTACCTGGAAGGGAAATGGCTAAAGTAACTACTGTAGGAAGTGCATTTGGCAATGTACAAGCACCCCAATGTGGAATGCCATTACAAAGAGTCAAGGTGCTACCATTAGCACCTGCTGCTACAGTCACCCATTTGCCCCCATCCCAATATTGCATATCACCCACATTTTTTCCAGCAGCACTACCATTAGCGGCATACAAAGCATAAGGTACACTCAACAATTGGGAAGAACCAGAAATGGAATAGTTAGTGCCTCCTGCAGGATCAATCTGTGTTTTGATATAATAGCCGCTTTTACTCCAATCGATAGAAGCAAAAGTGCCTGTAAAAGGAATTCCTGCTCCCACTGCAATACTAAAAAGTCCGTTTGCATTTGTAGTTGGAGTTTGAATTTCTCTGTAATAGGCACTGTCATTTGCATTAGTAATACTTATCAATACGCCTACTTGCGTATTTGTCACCAAAGTGTTTCCACTATTTCGAACAACGGCCTGATAACTAATTTTTTGAGGGACTTGTCCAAAAACTACAGACGATAAAAATAGTAATGTAAAAAAGTAAATTATTTTTTTCATGTTTTTGTTATTTTAATTCTTAATAATTTTAAATGATTTAATTAAAGTGTTGTCATTCGTTATGCTCAAAATATATGTTCCCGAATTTAGTGTGGACGTGTTGATTGTCGTTAAGTTGTCTTTAATAAGCTGTTGAAAAATCACTTTACCTTCCAAGCTAACTATCCTATAGCCTAATTTTTTAGAAGACACATTTGAAATCTTTAAATTTAGGTAAGATAAAGTTGGATTTGGATAAGCTGTCAATTCAGATTCAGAGGTAGAAATATTTACAGATACAATCGAAGAATAGGATTCTTTTCCATCAGCGTCAGTCTGTTTCAATCGATAAAATGAAATGCCATTCAAAGGAGTGCTATCAATTAACTGATAGCATTGTTTGGATACTGAATTGTCAGCACCTACTATCTTGGCAATATCATTATACGAAACCCCATCAATTGAGCGTTGAACGGTAAAGTATTGATTATTAATTTCGGAAACGGTAGTCCAATTTATAGCTACTTCGTTTTTATTGAAAACAGAAGCTGTTAACTGCAATAGCGAAATAGGCAAATCGCTTGTTGTATAGGCCTGTTGAAGGCCTTCAATTACAATTCCTCCATTTCCAGTAATCGTAGTATAGGCAACCTCCCCTACTGAGTAAGAAGCAGTCCCTCCACTTCCAGTTGCTACTCCACCTGAGGAAACGGGTCTATTTTGTGCAATACTCTTTGCATAAGTTCCAAATAAGAGGAACACGCCTAAGAGAAATTTCAATTTTATATTCATGATTTCATTCTTGTTTGTCTATTAAAATAATAAATCATTCAATCTTTCAAATACCGATTTCACCTATTGAGTGTACTCCTAAATTTTTAAATTTAAACCAAATATTTATAAAATGTATACGCTTATATCTGATACAAAAAAGCAAAATAAATCTTGTCTATCGCTAGACTTTCGCACTACATTTTATTCTTAAAAAATATGCAAAACCCTAGTTAAGATGCAATTATATTTTTGTCAATGAAATAAACTTATAGTACAGAAAATACCTAAAAATAAGCCCTAGATTAAATTGTTCCGAGATGAATGAAGGGTTATACTTAAGCAGAGGCAATATTAAATAAATTATTTTAC
>CANCKV010000104.1 GCA_947378615.1 Chitinophagaceae bacterium
ACCAATTCAAGGATTGAGCATACCAAATCGAATGGTCATCCGTAAATGGAAATCCTGCCCTGAATAAACAGACTCTAGCCAATATGCCTTCCACCGCTGATTTAGAAACCCGTCCTCCAAATCCATAACTAGTGATTGGGGCGACCAAACTATCTGCTAATGTCATGTCTGATATTATTTGGTCATATACTTGTTTAGCATCAATACGTGGTGCACTCAAACTATCGGGAGAAGTCGTGGAATGAAGTGACATTGGCACGTCACCCCAATTTGAAACCAATAGAAAATAATAGTAGCTTCTTAAAAATAATGCCTGCCCTTTTATTACATTTCTATTTGAATCTTTAATTGCAGCCTTATCAATATTATCTAGCAATACATTCGCCCTATTGATTCCCTCATATAAATCTTGCCAAGTATTGTAAATATTACTGTTTGATGAGCTATAATTAAGTACTTGTGGACCACTAGACAAGCTACTATTCCTATAAAAAGACTCATCCGAGGCTACTCCAAAAACGCCCCATAATGAATAAGCATACATATTATCACTAGCAAGTGTGGTATATATTCCTGTGAGTGCAGTATTCAACTGCGCTTCAGTATTGTAATAATTATCTGTTGGAATAACCGTCAATGGCTGCTTATCCAAAAATTTGCTACATCCAGTTAATTGAATCAGTCCTACAGATAGTAGAATGATGCAAAACTGAATTTTCAAGTTGTTCTTATCTTTCAAAGTAAAAAAGTTCATAGTAGAAATTATTTAAAAGTTTACGTTTAAGCCAATAGTTATTGTTCTCGCTCTTGGATAAGCAGAATAATCTGAACCAGGAGTGAGGGCTGATTGATAAACAGATACTTCAGGGTCAAGTCCAGAATATTTAGTCCAAGTAAAAATATTTTGAGCTGAAGCATATATTCTCATCGAACGTATTCCTATTTTTTTGCAGCCTTTTGAAGGGATATTATAACCTAATTGTACAGTTTTGAATCGTAAATAAGAACCATCTTCAATGATTCTACTTGAATACATTCCAGTTGGACCTCCTCCGTTTGTTCTATAAATATTAGTATTTTGATTAGTTAATGACCACCTATTGGCGTAAGAAGCAAATTGATTCAAATTTGCACCACCAAATTGGTTGCCTTCAAAAACCAGTCGATTGATATTAACCAAATCATTACCATAAGACCATTGAAAAAAGAAGTTAATATCAAAATTCATAAAAGTTAAGTTGTTTCCTAATCCCCCAACGTGTTTTGGATAAGGATTTCCAATCGTTGTGATGTCATTATTATCTATCAAACCATCACCATTAATGTCCTTATATTTAATATCTCCAGGTTGAATGGCATTTTTTCCATTAGTTGTGTAGGGCACATTGTCTTTCAACACATATTTATTGCCTGCCAAATCAAAATCATTGAGTTGGTAAACCCCTTCCCACACATAGCCAATGATTTGGGAAATAGGTTGTCCTATCCTTGCCATATATAATGGGTCGCTTGGTCCATTCCAATAAACAGATGATAGTAAAGTCTCTTGATTTTGGGCAAGGGCAATTACTTTGCTTTTATTAAAGGATATATTAAAAGTAGTGGTCCATGAAAACTGATTAGTCTTGATATTTAAAGTATTGAAAGTAAGTTCAACCCCAGAGTTTTTTACTTCCCCAATGTTTTTATATGCATTCTCATAGCCAGAAGATGGACGTAATCGGGCATCTAATAATAAATCTTTTGTGTTTTTTTCATAATAATCTATTTGTAAATCAATTCTATGCTTGAAAAAACCAATGTCTAATCCCCAATCCCCTTGATAGGTTGTTTCCCATTTTAAATTTCGATTGCCCAAAGCATTTGGGTAGGAACCTCTAACATAAGAATTATTAAACGGATAACTAGCCGATATAGGTGCAACAATTGTATATTGGTAAGGATAATCACTTACTCGGTTGTTACCTATAATCCCATAACTAGTTCGCAATTTGGCTTCAACGAGTGATTTCCATTTTTGGGCAAAATTTTCATCGGTTATTTTCCAAGCAAAAGCAGCTGATGGGAAGTAACTCCACTTTTTACTAAACTTAGATGACCCATCAGCCCTGTAAGAAACAGTTAGCAAATAGTTTTTATACAACGTGTAATTTACTCTTCCCAAAAAGGAGGCTAATGTATTTTCTGCATTGCTTGAAGTAACGGAAAGTGGGATACCAACGCCTAAAGCACTAATTCCTAATTCGTCGTTAGGCACTTGAATGGCACCATAACCATTATTTTCGGTTGTAGTTCCTTGGAAGGTAGCACCTATTACAGCATTAATTTGATGTTTTGGATTAAAAGTTTTATTGTAAGACAACGTATTTTCATTTAACCAATTATTTATACCCGTAAAATTCACCGTTCCATTAGGCCCGTTACTTCCCAAAGGACTTTTCACATTGCCTTTAGAAGTATTTGAATTATAAAATACTTCTCCTTTCTGTAATGACCTATTGACACCTCCTGTAATTCGTAAACGTAACGCTTTGGTTATGTTATAATCAGCATAGAAGTTAGCTACTAACACATTCGAGGTTTTCCTGTTAAGGGTATTGTTAGTATTGATGATGGGGTTAGACCTATAATCATTCAGAACAGAAACGCTAGAATCGAACAACCCTCCCAATAAACTTTGGTTGGTGCTATCACCCGAAACCGGTCTGTACCCCCATACACTATACATTAATCCTAGGGTACTGCTAAAACCAGAATTGGAAGGTGCTGCTCCGTTAGAAACTAGGTTGCTATAATTAATGTTTACACCAATCTTACATTTATCATTGACGGTTTGGTCAATCACCACCCTGCCTTGTAAACGACTATAATCTGAATTAATAATATTACCATCTTGCTTAAACGCCGAGCCAGAAATGGCATATTTAGTATTGGCATTGCCACCCGAAATAGAAAGATTATAACTTTGAATAGCAGCTCTTCTCAATAGTAGGTCTTGCCAATCTACTCCAACTCGATTTTTATAACTTTCCAAAGTCTTGCCATTTGTAAAAAAGGTAGCAGCAGCTGATGATGCACTTCTTTCGCTTTGATATCTCACATACTCATAAGGACTCATCAATGCCATCCTCTTAGTATCTTTTTGTGTGCCATAAAAGGCATCAAAGACTAAGGAAGGGGTGCTTACTTTTCCTTTTTTAGTGGTGATAATAATTACACCATTAGCACCTCTTGCTCCATAAATAGCTGTGGCAGATGCATCCTTCAAGATTTCCATTGATTCAATGTCGGAAGGATTCAACACATTATTGTTTGGGTTCTCAATCGGGAATCCATCAATTACATACAAAGGGGAATTGTCTTGTGTTAGCGAATTATTTCCTCTTATAACAATGTTTACATTAGCACCTGGTTGCCCATCATTTGAAGAAACTGTAACTCCTGCAACCCTTCCGGCTAGGGCTTCATCGAAAGACCGTACAGGTGCTTTATTTAGTTCTGAAAGATTCACTTTTGCCACTGCACCTGTGGCATCTTTCCTTTTGACAGTCCCATATCCAATGACCACTACTTCATCAAGTGCATCTTTTGCTTCTTTTAGTTCTATAACCAAAGAGGAATTGTTGTCAACAGATTTGGAAATTGAAGTAAACCCTACATAAGAAAAGGTGAGTAAAGCTCCTTTTTTGGGAAAGCTGATATTAAATGCTCCATTCTTGTCTGTTACTGTTTTTTGAAGTGATTTACTAACTGTTACTGTAACTCCTTCTAATGGCTGACCGTTTGCTTCATTTTTTACAACACCAGATACCTTTATGTTTTGGGCAGATAATTCATTTCCACCTATAATGATTAGACATAGAAGTGACATTTTCAATAGCAAGCCAAACATTATTCTCTTATTCATCCACATAGCATCATTTTTAAACCAATCAGTAATTATTTAATTCAGAAACTAATACGATATATTTCTAATTAATTTACAGGAGCAAAACTCTATATGATTTGAAAAACTGTAGGGGTGAAAACGTATTCAAAAGGGTATCAAAATGTGTTTTTTTGCTTTTTACAGGTCAAAATACATAAAAATGAGAAGGTTTTACCAAATACTTTCTTTGCTAGTCATTTAAATAGGGTTGCTAATGAAAACAGTAAGTTTACTAAACACGCTATCAAGTTTACTGAACTCAATAGCAAGTTTTCTACTCACGTTAGCAAGCTGACTGAATGAGCCATCCGGAGGTATTTATGTTTCATCCACCTTGCTCATCACTCCATCAAGATTGCTGCACGAACTAGCAAGCCTGCTGCTCTCTGTAGCAAACTTGATGGAGCGAGTAACAAAGTATCTTTTTCTAAATATTAGGGTTCTGAGTAAAATTATTCACCAATATTCACGTCATTATACGCAGAAGGAGAAACACCAAAATGTTTTTTGAATTCCAAACTAAAATACTTTCTATTCCCGAACCCTAATTCAAAAGCAATATCTGTAATAGAAAGATTATTTTGTTTAATCAGATGAGCCGCCTTTTTCAATCGATAGGTTTTTATATAATCTGCTACGGTCATATCAGTCAGTGCGGCAACTTTTTTATACAATACTGACCGACTCATAAACAAAGCTTTCGCCAATTGTTCTACACCAAAGTCAGGATTAGCCATATTTTCTTCAATTAAATGGCTTAGCTTTTCTATAAATAAATCATCAGGCGTTTCTAAATCTGTAAACTTGGGTTCAACACTTATTCTCTTTACATATTTTTTACGAATATTTTCACGAGCCTTTAGTAAGTTTTCGAGTTTTAATGAAAGTATTTTTACATCAAAAGGTTTGGTGATATAATCATCTGCACCAATTTCCAACCCATTCACTTGGTGAATATAGGCAGTACGTGCTGTCAATAGTATGACAGGAATATGACTAGTACGTTCATCTTTTTTAAGTCGGCTACATAAATCCATCCCATTCATTTCAGGCATCATCACATCGCTGATAATGATGTCAGGTATTTCTTCTAACGCAATCTCTAGCCCCATTTTCCCATTCTCTGCTTCTTTTATAATAAACTGATTACTCAACACATCCTTAATAAATGTTCTTATTTCTTCATTATCTTCCACAACTAACAATGTATGTTTAGCGTGGTGGATTGGGTCTTCATCTTTAATTTCGTTCGTATTTTCTTTTGGAAACAAAGAATCAAATTCATTTTTAAACAAGTATTTTTCATTATTCTTATCGTCAACCAAGGTTGATAAAATAGAATGCTTATCTAAATGTTCATTACCTTTTAATAACACAACGGTGAAACAAGTAACTCTTTGAGTTTGATTGGTATCAGAATTGCTTGTCACGCTAATTCTTCCTTTGTGCATATCGACAATACTTCTTGAAAAAGCTAAGCCGATTCCAGTTCCAAGTGTGGCGGTATGCTCATCAACTTGGAAAAAGTTATCAAACACTTTAGTGAGATTTTCTTCACTAATTCCTTTCCCATTGTCAGTGACAGTTATGGAAACTTCGTTATTGGGCAGT
This sequence comes from Chitinophagaceae bacterium, assembly GCA_947378615.1. Taxonomy (GTDB): domain Bacteria; phylum Bacteroidota; class Bacteroidia; order Chitinophagales; family Chitinophagaceae; genus Parasediminibacterium. The sequence continues at coordinate 5,540 of CANCKV010000104.1, forward strand.
TCTGAAATCGAAATTGTAATTTTGCCTTTATCAGGTACATACTTAAAGGCATTAGAAAGAAGATTAAAAATAACTTTCTCCATCTGAACCTTGTCAAAAAATAGCATCAATTTTTTATTAGGGGCATCAAATTGGTAATCAATTTCCTTCTTTTCAGCCAAAAGGCTAAAGATTACATAAATCTCTTTAATAAATTGAATAATGTCATTTTCTGAATGGTGTAAAACGAGATGTCCAGATTCCGACTTCCTGAAATCCATTAATTCTCCTACCAATCTAATTAGTCTATCAGAATTTTGTTTGATATTCAATAATAACTTTTTTGACTGTCCTTCCTCTTCGTAAATATCCATCAGCATATCTATCGGGCCTTTAATCAAAGTAAGAGGAGTACGTAATTCGTGCGAGATATTGGTAAAGAAATCAAGTTTCATCTGATGAACATATTCTTGCCGCTCATTCAATAAATGTTCATGATACAAATCTTGTTTCAATTGGGCACGTGCCCTAATAAAACTAGTAATAAAATAAATTATTGAACTAATCACGAGAAAATAAATAAGGTAAGCCCACCAGGTTTTCCATGGTGGCGGCAAAATGATAATAGTTAGTTTAGTGGGAATATTATTCCAAACCCTATCATTGTTACTTGCTTTAACCAATAACACATAAACACCTGCCGAAAGGTTTGTATAGGTGGCCGATGGCACATTTACATAGTTCCAATCCTTTTCAAAACCTTCCAATTTGTAGGCATAATAATTTTTTGTAGGCTTTATATAATTAAGACAGGAAAAATTAATACTAAAGATATTTTGGTCATGCCTAAAACTGATGGTATCCGTGTAATTAATATTCTTTTTTAAAATCCCATCTTCTCCATTAATGACAATCGGATTGTTGAATAACTTAATACCCGTAAATACTACGCTTGGCTTTTTGTCATTTTCTTTTATCAGATTAGGAAAAAAGCTGACAAACCCATTAAAACCCCCAAAAAACATTTCCCCATTACTTGTTCTTAGATAAGAACTAAGATTAAATTCATTGGTTGGTAAACCATCTTGCATATTGTAGTTTCTGTAATACTTCTCTTCAGGCTTACATTTACATAACCCTTTGTCGGTACTGAGCCATAGAAATCCGTTTTCATCTTCTAAGATTCCAATAATATTGTCGCTACACAAACCATCTTGTTGCGAAAAGGTTTTAAATCCATTACTCTTTTTATCATATAAACTTAGCCCACCTTGGAAAGTACCTATCCAAATTCTACCTTTTGAATCTTGCTTAAAACAATTTATATGCTCTGAAAATAGATTACTTGATTTTATTTTAGTAATTCCTTCAAGTTCTTTTACAGCATTCTCTAATCTAAAAATCCCTCTCTCCGCTCCTATCCAAACATTTTTTTCATTATCCTCGAAGAGAGAATATATATTATCATTATTAAGTGTGAATCCTTTGGCATTGATGATTATTTTTTTTAACGTCTTTTTTTCTTTATCAAATAAATAAAGTCCCTTACCTGTTCCAACCCAAAACCGTTTGATGTTATCTTCTAGCATACAATTAACATCGTCAAAATTCAAAATGACCGAATCACGATAATCATACTTAAAACTTTGAAATGTTCCATTATTGGGCGAAAATAGATTGATTCCACCAAGACTAGTACCCACCCAAACATTTTCCTTTTTATCTATTAGAATACTTTTAACCAAATTGGAACTGATACTTTTTTTATCATTAATGTTATTCTCAAAATGTGTAAACTTATTTTCAGCCCTATTATAATAGTTTAATCCTCCCGCTTCTGTTCCTATCCAAAGGTTATGAGAACCATCTTCTTTTATATCGCTGATAATATTGCTGCTGATAGAATTCTTGTCCAGAGAATGCTTAAATATCTTAAAAGGGGTTGAATTGGAATATATTATGTTTACTCCTCCAAAATATGAGGCCACCCACATACACCCTTGCCTGTCTTCAACAATATCATATAAAGAGTTTTGACTTAGGCTATTTTCAGAATTTGCTTCAGACCTGTAATTTGTAATTCCAAAAGTTTTATTTGAAATGATTGATAACCCGTTTTGAGTAGCCACCCAGATAGAACTATCTTTTGCCACTTTTATCTTACGGATATTATTACTAGCAATAGAATTGCTTATTGTATTTGAATGAGTGAAGTTTATACTTTTACCAGAAACAGGGTCAATTCTATTAAGTCCACCATAGCGTGTGCCCACCCAAATATTATTGTTTTTATCTTCTTCAATACAATTAATATAATTCTCAGTAAGCATTCCATCAGCTGTGTTAAACATCTGTTCAACAATAAATTCTCCATTTTTCATTTTGCCCTTTAGCAAACCATTCAAACGGGTCCCAACCCATATAGAACCTGAAATATCCTTATATATGGTATTGTAATTATTTTCTTTTTGAATTATAAAAGAAGTGGATTTAATTTTTATATCAATTGGTTTGTGAGGATTTCCTTTTTCAAAACATGTCAGCCCTTTTTCTGTAACTACCCAAATATTGTTTTCTTTATCTAGAAAAATACAGGTTACGTTAACATTGGCAAATATTTTTTCAAAATTATCATTAATCGGGTCATACCTATCTAGTCCAGAATTGGAACCTATCCATAAATGATTTGTCCTATCTGTTAGAATTACTCGAATGAATTCATGGTAGCCAATGCTATTTTGTTTATTTGAGTTCTTTTTATAAATTTTTATTGATTGTCCATCATATTTGTTGAGTGCATATTTGGCTCCAAACCACATAAAACCTGCACTATCTTGAGCAATTGAAATTACTGAACTAATAGATAAGCCTTCATCGGCTGTAAGGTGTTTGAAAATTAGATTTGATTGGCTATTAGCTATTTGAGCAAAACAAAAAAGATAAACAATCAACAATTTTTTCAAATGTCTTGTAAAATATTTAGTATCCTTATTGATTTTTGAAAACAATGCAATCATTCTATTATTTAGAATTGAAATAAAGGACAAAAATAAGAATTCCTACTATCTATCGAATAGTTTTTGTAATAGGGTGCCTCTTGTTACTCTTGCAGGTAAATACAGAGTAAGATATTCGACAAAATCGGTTTTAAGTAAATATCTAATGCCCTATTCAAGCATTCATTGAATTACGAATAATAAACAAAGGGTAGTGATATTCAATGTATGCTGGCATTATTAAGCAGTATTTCTGTAATTTATATAAGCTTTAATAATTCCATAGTGCATATCATCCATTTTTGAGAAGCAAACTGTTTCCCTT
>CANCKV010000105.1 GCA_947378615.1 Chitinophagaceae bacterium
CCCTTTAAATCTACGTAAATACACCGCCATCCTTTAAAATTTATATACATCTTAAAGGACAGATTCACTGTTTTAGCCGAATCCGTGATTAAAAATCTCAAGGAGTCTTTCGAAGGATTTTCATTGTAAACCCAAGTATAAAAGCCAATGGAGTTTGCGGAATTTTTTGAAAAAATCAAGAGGGAATCTGGATTATCCACTTTAATGGTGTCCTTAGCATTCCACACCCATTTTAAGGATTTTCTTCCCACCTTATAATGGGCAGAATCAGTTGTCAATGGATTGATACCCGTATTAGTCCATCCTGTAGGAGGAGTTGCCCCTTCGAAAGATAGAAAAGATTGGGCATTTGTTTCACCTACTCCTAACATCCCAATTAGAAAAAGCATCAAAAACCTTATTATTGACAGACTGTAAAATTTCATATTCATGCTTATATACCAATGCTGCATCTACTAGCGTAAAAAGCCTAGACTCACCTATTGAGCAAAAAGTTAGTACTATTTCTTAAATTGTTTATATTTCATTAAAGCCTCTAAATAATAGTAATCCGCATATACTAATGGCTTGTCAATTTCTGAGTTATGAGGAAAACTACCTGTTGCATGTTTCAGGATGAAGTTATTATTTGTTCCTAATTCTGCCGTATAATTATTCGTTGCCAAAGACTCCACTATTTGAATGGCCGCTTTTTTATACGCTAATCCTTTCTTTCCAGAGAACTTGCTTAAATCAAATAAGGCAGAGGCTGCTACTGCTGCGGCTGAAACATCTCTAGGTATCTCTTTGTACTTTGTAGAATCATATTTGAATTGTGTCTGAAACCCTAGTTGGTTTACGTCAAAGTCCCAATTAGGAATCTTATCTTTTGGGAGTCGAGGATGATTGATAAAGAAATCAGCTAAATGTTGTGCTGTTTCTAGAAAGCGCTTATCTCCTGTTTCCCTATAAGTTACCGTGAAACCATAAATACCCCAAGCCTGACCTCTCGACCAAGTTGAATTGTTGGCATATCCCTGATTTGTTTCCCTATGAAGAAAGTTTCCAGTAACCGTATCATAATCAACTACATGATAAGTACTATAATCGGGTCTGATATGATTTTTCATTGTATTTAATGCATGTGTAATAGCGATGTGCCTGTATGAAGTATCGCCTGTAACCTTTGAGGCAAAAAACAACAACTCTAAATTCATCATATTATCGATGATAACAGGGAAATAGAATCTTGTTTTCCCATCCCAAGAACGGCTTTGATTCCAACTTTTGATGACTCCAATCTTTGGATTGAACCGAGTGCATAATGATTTAGCCCCTTGAATCAATACATCCTTGTATTTTTCATTGTGGGTAAGCCTATAACCATTACCATAACTACAATACAGCATAAAACCAACATCGTGATTACGGGTATAATATTGAACAGAATCAAGGGCTTCTGTGTATTTAATTGCCTCATTCTTCAAGGTTTCATCTTTAGTAGCTTCGTAAGTGTACCATAGATTGCCGGCAAAGAATCCACTAGTCCAATCATAAATACTAGGACAAAATGATATTGCTCCATCGGGATTTGTAGTACGAGGTGGAGTAGCAGGATTTTTAGCTACAAGCAGCATATTTTTATCCTGTTGTTGAGCATTACTAAATGCTTTTTCTAATAATTGCGCCTTAGTATTTCCCATAAAAAATAGGGCAGTAAGTAGCACTAGATTTCTAATTGTAAGTTGTCTTCCCATCAAATTTTTTCTTTTGTTTATTTTCTTTCTCATATTTACTTAATTGTGCCTTTTATTTAACTGTGATATTTATTTTTTTCAATGATTCCTGTCCACTATTTGAATTAGCATTTATCGCATCAAAAACGATAGCATAATTGCCAGGTTTCGTATAAATGTGATAATAACTTTTCAAGACAGGGTCGGTAAATGTTTTTATGGAAGTTCCCACATCAGGACTTACTCTAGTAAGATTTACAGGTTGTGAAACTACCCAATCCTCATTTGAGGCTGCGGCCGCATTACCACCTGCAATCTTCATTGCAGTAGATGAAATTGACCAAATTGCAGATGAATTCAAAATATTAACCCCTAGCCAACTACTATTTGGCAAATCCAACAATGTAGTGCTAGTGCTATCCTGTAAAGTATTTTTTAATAAAAGATTTTGAATCAACCAGGTTCTCTGTGAAGTAACTCCATTCTGTTGGTTGGCATATTTGAATGCAACAAATACGGGGGTATCTTTATGAATAAAATTGGCAAGAGAAATATTATCAGACAACAAGGTGTCATTATTTTTTGTTGGAAGTTTTGCTAGGTATGTGATATCAGTCCAAGCGGCATTTTTAACGCTTGCGGAATCATATTTCCCACTAAAATCTGTGGACAACATCAAATGCAATGTACCTGTGTCACTACCAGTCAAAGCTGAACTTAAAAAACTAAGTATGGGTGTTCCTGTTGCAGAAATTCTATTTCTATTTTCATAATTACTGCCCGCTTCGCCCGAATAAAATACGATATAATCAGGATTGCCAGACATCGTAAATACGACACTATCCCCCACTTTATAAGTTGCAGTAGCTGTAGTTACATTAAAAGTAACAGGCGCAACATCCTTCTTAGTGCAAGCACATATAGAGAAAAGCATAATCAATATCAAAATTCCATTTTTCATCTTCTTCAATTATAATCCGCCTAATTTATAACTCTTAATCATTTTTGTTGATTAACAAACTTTTGATTTAGCCACCACATTATCTAATTTGGTGACTAAATCATTTGAATTGGTCTGTATTCCAATCCATCATATAACAAATCGTAGCATCCAATTAACCACCTAACTCATAAGTAATATTTCATATTTCTAAATTTTCCATTATCAATTATCAATTATCAATTAAATCTACCAACCAACATTCTGTTGTCCTATAGCCGGGTTAAGTGACATTTCATTAATCGGAATAGGAAATAATACATTCTTTTGCTGAATATTATTTGCTGCAAGGGCCGCAGATTGAAAACCTGCAGATGCAGTTGTTGAAACGAGATTTGCCAAAGCCTTCATTGTAGGAATATAGATTCCCCAACGAATCAAGTCATTTCTCCTTAATGCTTCAAAACACAACTCACGAAATCTTTCTTCATACACCTTTTGTTGAAATGAAGTATAGTCTAATCCGGCAGGAATATCGGAAACTGCATTTGCGGTATTTAGTGGAAAACCAAAAGCCCTTCTTCTTATTTGATTGATACATGTATAAGCAGCAGAAGTTGGTCCATTGTTCACTTCATTTTCTGCCTCTGCTTTCATCAACAAAACATCTGCAAATCGCAAAAGTGGGAAATTAATGATAGAATAATTCTTTTGCTTATTATTACCTGCCTCATATTCGCGTCTCCATTTTGCATCATTTCTATTGTAAATTGAATTGATATTCCATGGAACCCTTGTAGTAACCCCATTTGTAGTTTTTAAACTGTAAGGGGCAATTGCCCAATCTCTACGGGTATCCCTAGAAGTTAAAGAGGTATTATCAACAAAGGAATTAAATAGTTTTGCCTGCGTTGAAATTCTAGCGAAAGAAACACCTAGAATCAAATCAGTACAGTAGATACCGTTCAAAACACCCACTGCACCTGTTTGTGGATAGGGATTTCCATTACCTGTTCCATAAAACTCAACCTCCCACATACTTTCCTTGATGTCATAGATACCCTGACAATGATTAATAAAAATCTGACTGTAACTTGGATTCAAAGAATGAATACTCGAATTAATTACTTTATTAGACCAAAAAAGGGATTGAGCAAACCAAGTAGAGTGGTCATCGGTAAAAGGAAAACCTGCCCTATACAAGCAAACCCTTGCTAGAATACCTTCTACAGTTGTTTTTGAAACTCGACCTCCAAAACCATAATAAGTAGCCGTCTGAACCAATGAATCGGCCAATGTCATATCGTTAACAATCTGATTATAGACAATCTTAGCATCGGTGCGGGGAAAAGAAACGCTATCAGGAGATGATGTAGAATTCAGTCTCATTGGAACATCACCCCAATTGGAAACCAACAAAAAATAGTAGTAGGCTCTTAAGAACAAAGCTTGACCTTTAATAACTGACCGGGCAGTTGAATCCATTACCGGCCTGTTGATATTTTCCAAGACAATATTTGCTCGATTGATGCCACTATATAATTGAGTCCATGTACTAGCGATAGTAGGGTCAGAGGAAGTAAAATTCATCAATTGAGGACCGGTAGCATTTGTATTTGTATAATAAGATTCATCGGTTGCTGCACTGTAAGCATTCCACATAACATCTCCATAAACATTGGTAGATGCTAGAATGCCATAAACACCCGTCAATGCATCACTCAATTCGGTTGCACTGCTAAAATAATTACTTTTAGCAGTAACATTTTGTGGTTGTAAATCAGTAAACTTATTGCAGCCAAAAAAGAGTATTGACATGAATAGTAGTCCTATTTTACCAACAGATTCAAACACGAACTTATTATTTCTCAATTTTTTCATTTTCATTTTCACTTTTCAATTATCCATTATTCACTATCAATTATCAATTAAAAGGTCACATTAACTCCTATCGTAATTGTTCTTGACCTTGGATAAGCACAATAATCAGCACCCGGAGTAAGCGACGACTGATAGCTAGATACTTCAGGGTCTAAACCGGAGTATTTTGTCCAAGAGTATATATTCTGACCTGACGCATAGACACGCAAAGTTTTAATGCCCACTTTCTTAATAATAGAAAGGGGTAAATTATACCCTAATTGAATTGTTTTTAATCGGAGATAAGAGCCATCCTCAATAACACGAGAAGAATAAGTGCCGATAGGTCCACCTCCACGAACTCGATAAATATTTGTATTTTGATTGGTTAAAGACCATCGGTTTTCATTACTCGCAAACTGATTAAGATTAGTCGAATTTAATTGATTACCATCGAAGATTAGCCTATTCAGGTTTAAAACATCGTTACCATAAGACCATTGAAAAAAGATACTTACATCAAAACTTTTATACCTGAAAGCATTTGTCAATCCACCGACATGTTTGGGATATGGATTTCCAATTACAGTCACATCATTTGTATTTACTACCCCATCCATATTGATGTCTCTGTATTTTATATCGCCGGGTTGTATAGCACTTCTCGGATTTCCATTATTAGGTACATTGTCTTTCAATACATATTTTCCAGCAAGTTGATTAAAATCATTTAATTGATAAACGCCATCCCATTTATAGCCAATCATCTGTGAAATAGGTTGTCCAATTTTTGCGACGTAAAGTGGCGAAGTGTAATTGAAATCAAATTTTACATTTGAAAGTAAGGTTTCCTGATTCTGTGTCAAGGCAATTACTTTGCTTTGATTAAATGAAATATTAAAAGAAGATGACCATGTAAAACTGCCTTTCCTGATATTAATCGTATTGATACTCAACTCGAAACCTGAATTTCGTACTTGCCCTATATTTTTATAATCAGAAGTAAAACCCATTGATGTAGGAAGTGGAGCATTCAGCAATAAATTCTTGGTATCCTTACGATAATAGTCTGCGGTTATTTCTATTCTTTGATTCAAAAAAGATGCATCTAATCCAATATCAGTTTGCATGGTTGTTTCCCATTTCAAATTAGGATTTCCCAAAGAAACAGGAATTGCACCACGATTTGGAGAATGGTTAAATAGATAAGTAGCAGAGATTGGAGTGGCATAAGTGTATTGATAGGCAAAATCACCTACCCTATTATTACCTGTAACACCAAAACTTGTCCTTAATTTAGCATCAGAAAGCCAAGACCATTCTCTAGCGAATTTCTCGGAACTTAACTTCCAAGCAAATGCAGCGGAAGGGAAATAACTCCACCTGCTCCCCTTAGCAAATTTCGAAGAACAATCAGCCCGCCATGAAAAAGTAAACAAATATTTTAATCGATAGGTATAATTCAAACCACTTAAAAACGATGCCAATGTATTCATGGAATTACTCGATGAAACCGACATTGGTATTCCTTCACCTAAATCACTCAATCCTAATTGGTCATTTGGAACATTTATAGCTGCATAACCATAACTATCATAGGTGGTGCCTTGAAAAGTTGCCCCTCCCAAAATTCTCAATTGGTTATTTTCATTGATTTTTTTATTGTAAGTCAATGTATTTTCATTTACCCAATTATTAGTATTTTCATAGACAATTGAGCCATTCGGTCCATTTATCCCCTGAGGGCTTAGTACATTACCTTTTACTGTATTTGAATTATAAAAGGCATCGGTTCTTAACTCAGACTTGTTCATACCTGCAGTTACCCTTAATTTTAATTCAGGTGTGAATGTATAATCCGTATATAAGTTTGCCACAAAAGAATTTGTAGTCTTTCTGTTCAGGATATTGTTAATATTGATAATCGGATTACCACGATAATCATTTGATAACACGAGACTAGTATCAAAAAGGTTATTAATTAGACTTGCATTAGCACTGTCGCTAGAGATAGGTCGATACCCCCAAATACTATACATCAATCCTGCAGTCGATAGTCCATTATTACTTGAAGTGAAAGTTCCATTAGCAATCAGATTACTATAATTCACATTAAGCCCCACCTTTAACTTTTGATTGATAGTTTGATCCAATACCAACCTCCCTTGATAGCGTTTATAATCAGAATTGATGACGGTGCCTTGTTGAGAAAAGGCAGACCCAGAAACGGAATATTTGGTTGATGCTGTTCCTCCTGATAATGATAAACTACTATTAAAAATAGGTGCAGTTCTAAACACCATGCCTTGCCAATCCACTGCTTTAGCATTCTTATAAGACTCTAATGTTTTTCCATTTGTGAAAAATGTATTCGCTGTTTGAGTAGGATTTAACTCAGATTGATATTTGATAAAATTGTATGGATCCATTAAATCCATTTTCTTAGTATTCTGTTGAGTACCATAATAGGTATCAAAAGCGATAACGGGGGAACCAATTTTACCTTTCTTTGTCGTAATAATAATGACTCCATTTGCTCCCCTAGCACCATAAATGGCAGTAGCAGAAGCGTCTTTCAAGACTTCCATCGATTCAATTTCTGCTGGATTTAATACATTATTATTAGGATTTTCAATTGGAAAACCATCGATTACATATAATGGAGAATTGTCCTGCGTTAAGGAATTATTCCCCCTAATTGAAATAGTAATGGGTGAACCAGGCTGACCATCATTAGAGAATACCTGTACTCCTGCAATTCTTCCAGCTAATGCCTCATCAAAAGAACGAACAGGGGCTTTGTTCAAATCGGCCATATTGACTTTGGCTACAGAACCTGTGAGGTCTTTCTTTTTTACAGTTCCATATCCTATTACAACAATATCATCCAAATTAGCGGCTTTAGGGCTTAATGTAACCATTAAATTAGTAGAGGTTCCAACTTGTGTTTCAAAAGTTTTATATCCAACATAAGAAAAGTAAAGAATGGAATTTGAATTTTTAACCTTGATTTTAAAATTACCATTATTATCTGAGGTAGTAAAAACCTTACTACCTATCATATTAATGGTTACTCCACTTATAGGGTTTCCTTTTTCATCTTTTACAGTGCCTGAAATAGTAATATCAGCAGTAGATTTATTAATTATGTTGACCTGATTGTCATTTTTTTCGTTAACAACCAATTCTTTCTCAACAATATCACTGTTTTCTTTTCTTGAGAAAATAGTTTTTTCAGTAGCACTTGTACTTTTAACAGGTTGTGATTTCTTCTCTCCTACAACAGCATACAAATTGGTTTTTATTTTTTTTAATTTCAATCCTAAAGAACCTAACATCCGCGATAAAACTATTTCAACGTTTTCTTTTGGGTCGAAATTTTCATTTGAAACCAATAAACCATCCACCATTTTATTCTGGTATAAGATATCAACCCCATATTTCACCTTACAAATTTTCAATGCCTCAACTAATCCGATTGTTTTTGGGGAAGTGTCGGATGATTTCAAAGAAACACTTTGGTCATTAATTGTATTTTGTGCAAATGTTTCAAATGTTGCAAACAATAATATCCCAAAGAGAATCAGTAGTTGTAAAATCAAATGGTGAAATCTTTTCATAACCGCTGTAACAGAAAGTTGTAAGTAATAAGTTATAAGTATTAAGTTGAAAGTTGTACGTTTTACGTTGTAAGTGTGGAGAACAATATTAGTGTTTATTCAAAAAAGTAAACTGTCTTATTTTCAACCCTGTAATTTATCTCTAACAATTGAGCAATAGCTTCAATTAATTCATCAGAGTTATACGCCTTAATGGTACCTGAGATTTGGGTATTTGCCAATTCATTATTTTGAAATTGCGCTTCAATTCCGAAATTATCTTTCAATATCCTGCCAATATCCGAAAAAGTTAATTCATCAAAAACAAATTCATGATTTTCCCATGCAGTTAGCCTTTCAGGAGTGGGTATATGACTAATTTGAGCCTCTTTAAATTCATTGTTTGAAGTAAAAAAATCACCTGGCTTAAGGACAGCATTCTTGACAACTTGGTTTTGGGAATAAGTCAATGACACCTTCCCCTTTCTTAATACTACATTTGCCTGACTACCCCTAGCATAGACACAAAACTGTGTTCCAAGAACCAACACATTTAATTTATTATCAGTTTTTACAATGAATTGCTGATTACTTTTTGTATGAACCACACTAAAATCTGCCTCACCATTTAAATGTACTATCCGTGTATTTTCACCAAATCCAAAACGAGGGAATTTAATCGAAGTATTTGC
>CANCKV010000106.1 GCA_947378615.1 Chitinophagaceae bacterium
ATTTGATACTAGTACACTATATTTGTCCTCAACCTTAGTAGTATTTGCCATTAGAAACCGATGTGGTAGTTTGTTCCTAATCTATAATGCTATTAAGGTCTTTTTATTGTGTAAACCTCCATATTTATTTTTTGTCATGTACTAAGATAAAAGACCTAAATAAGAAAGAAATTCAAACTCTTAGAACAAAACTTCAAAATGAATTTGCGATAAACAATATTGATGAATACTTTCTTAATAATACGTTCCTAAAGGTTACAGATTTGAGTATAAAAGATTCCTCTACACACACAAAGGGTAAAATATCAGAAATATTAAATGCTAAATTCCCTGGACTAAAGATTAATCCAGACTCAATTTATAAAAGTATTTTTGATGAAGTAAGGAGAAAAAGTAAGCACGATAAAATAGTAACAACTTTAGATGAACTTATAAGAAATAAGGGGGTCGGGAAAAAACAATTTGAAGAAATATTATCTGCCATAGGTGCTGTAAAGGATTTCGATAAATTATGGTTAGAAATAACTAGTACACTTTCTAACGAAGGACTAAGGTTTGGGGATATTCAGATTTATAAAACACAATGGAAAAAGCTAGAAGTAGATAGGATGGATCCAACAAATAAACTGCTACAAGATACAATTAAGAAGGTAAAGAAACGCATTGACTTCAGTCGAACAAATTTTAGTAATAAAAGTCTTATGGAAATTGTAGGTCTAATAAAAGCAGATTTGTTAGATATAAATGTTACTATCACTAATGACTATTTAACTGTTTTAATATTTTCAGAAATATATGAATAAGAATGATGGGCAACTAAAAAAATTGATACGAAACTTAAGAGCAAAAGCTTATGAAAAAATTAGTATTCAAAGAGATTCTTATAATCTCACACAAAGAAAGAAAAGCGAAGAAAGTAAAATTCGACCCGAAAAGAACGCTCATATTTGGAGGGAATGATACTGGAAAGTCATCGTTAATTAAAACAATTTATGGAACATTTGGTGCAACCCCAGGTAAAGTAAATGATAATTGGAAAGAGTTAAATCCAATTTCAGTTGTTAGATTTTCAGTTGATAATGTTGATTATTCAATAATGAAAAATGACAAACTTTTTGCAATATTCAATGCAGAAAATAAAGTCATTAAACTTTGTACCAGCATTACTAATGAGCTAGGTCCATTTCTTGCAGATTTATTGAACTTTAGAATTACGTTGCCTGACCATGATAATACAATCATTACACCACCACCTGCATTCATATTTTTACCTTTTTATATAGATCAAGATTCCAGTTGGAGTGGAAACTGGTCAGGGTTTTCTAAATTAGGACAGCTTAAAAGCGCACGAGAACCTATAATTTATTATCATACGGGCATTAGAGGAAATGACTATTATGATACAAAAAATGAAGAATCAAAATATAGTGAAGAACTTTTGAACTTGCAATCGGAGCGGAAAATTACCCAGAATTTAATTTCCAGTCTTAAAGAGAAAATATCGTCTGTAAATTTCAATATTGATATTGAAGTTTTTAAAGAGGAAATTGCAGACTTGTTGATTGAGTGTGACAAACTTAGAAAAGTAGAAGAACAACACAAAGCAAAGCTTGTTGACTTGTATAATAAGAGAATTGTTCTTGAGTCTCAAGCTATTATTACAGAAAAGGCTCTTAAGGAATCCCGAAAAGATTACAGTTTTGCAGCAAATAAACTAGATGATGTTGTTGAATGCCCAACTTGTGGGGCTGGGTATGAAAACTCATTTTCTGAACGCTTTGAAATTGCTTCTGATACACAAAGATGTACAGAATTACTTCTAGAAATAAATCAAGGATTAGTAGAAATTAATAGTCATATAGAGAAAGAAAAAAAATCTTTAACCAAATCCATAGCTGCAATTGAAAAAATAGAAATGTTACTTGAAATAAAGCAGGGAGAAGTAAAACTTAAGGACGTTATTGAAAGTGCAGGAAGAAATGAAGTAAAAGATATATTTAGTACTAGTTTAAGTGAACTAAACACACAAATAGTAAAAAATGGTGAAAAAAGATTGGAATTAGCGGCTAAATGGAAAGCTATCGAAAATAAAGCTAGAAAAGAAGAAATTGAACAGTTTTATTTAAACGAAATTAAAAAAAATTTGGGGATACTTGAAGTTAATTCTTTAAAAGAAATGGCATATAAAGGAGTGGTATCTAAAATAAATGATACAGGAAGTTCTTTACCGAGAGCATTAACTGCATACTATTTTGCAATTTTTATGACAATCCAAAAATATTCTACTTCTACATTCTGCCCACTTGTAATTGATTCGCCAAATCAACAAGCTCAAGATAAAGGTCACATTGATAAGATATATAATTTCATAAAGCAAAAACAACCTGAAGATACGCAACTTATTCTAGGACTGGAAGATTTATACAATATTGAATATGACTGCCCACTTGTAGAATTCAAGGTCAAGTATAGCTTGTTAACTAGGTATGAATATGAGGAAGTTGAAGCAGAGCTTAATCCTTTATTCCGTGAAGTTATTAGTAAGCAGGGGTTACTATTTTAAGAATATCTACTCCGCTACCTATATTCAATTTCCATTTCACTCCGTCAACAAGCGTGTCGCTTGTGGACGCAGCGAAATGGAAATTGAAACCACAAGTCACTGACTTGCGGCATCGATAATCTGTTTAACCTGATGATAGCCGGAAATTGAATCTGTATGATTTGTAAAGTGATAAAATGAAAGTATTGAATAACAAAAAATTACTTAGAATTATAGTAGCATTTGTGTTACTAAATTTTTATTGCAATATTGTAAGTGCTCAAAATTATGGTGAAGACATTAAAATAAGAACCATGTTGCATTCCTTTTATACCACTTATATTAGTGCAGGGTGTGAAGACCTTTCTACTAATTATGAACCCAAATTAAATCGTATAAAAAAGAGATATTGTACAGCAAAGTTTGTAAAGAATCTTACTTCAAGAACGGAAACAGGTGAGATAGATTGGGATCCTTTGATTAATGCACAAGATTTTAATCCAAAATGGATACTTTCTCTTTCTATAAAAAGGAATGTTTCAAGAATTAATCAATATGATATTTCTTATTTTGATGATTATACCCACAAGGAAAGTACTATGAAGGTAACAGTAACAAAACAGGGAGAAGATTTTCTAATTAATAATGTTCTTTTGTATGATAGCAAGTGGCTATTTAATTAATACTATTTTTCTTTCCACCTCTTTTTTTTTCTATCCTATTTATCTGCACCTTTACATCTTTTTTAAAATAATGGAATACATCCCGAACGCTTCAAGCTTTCGGGATGTTGCAAAATATAGAGGAATAGAATCCTTTAGAATTAGGATACTATCTTTTTTATCATCATTAATCACTCTAATCATTATTGTATATGAAACTATCCATTCAATCGCCTAAACAAGCACTCAAGCCTTTCTTGAAACAAAAGCCTTTGAGAAGTGAAATAGATGCCTTCAAAGTCAATTTAATCACCCTTTTGGATAAAATAAAGGTGATTGAAGGCTTGCCGCAGGATGAAAGCGAAGAACACCTTAAAAATGACATCCGTGATTTTTTGCGTGATACCTATTATAAGGATAGCAATGCCATCAACACAAAAGACAAGAAAGATTTGGTCATTCATAACGGCAAGACTACGAATAGTTCGGTTGGTGTGATGATTGAAGCAAAACGTCCCTCTAACAAAGGGGAAATGATTACCGAAGTAAATGCCAATAAGAAAGCCCTGCATGAGTTAGTACTCTATTATATGAATGAGCGAATTGGTGGCAATAACGAATTGAAACAACTCGTGGTCACCAATATCAATGAATGGTATATTATAGATGCCAATTGGTTCGACAAACATATTTACCGCAATGCCGCCATTAAGAAATTGTACGATGTCAAAATAGCAGACAAAAAGGATAACCCTTTTTTCTATGAAGAAGTAAAGAAAATATTGGATAGGCTAAATATTGAAATCCCTTGCGTTAATTTCGACATTACAAAATACGATACCATTTTACGGAATAATAAAAAAGAAGATGACCGTGAACTGATTGCTCTATTTAAGATATTATCCCCTTTGCATCTGCTAAAGATAGCCTCGCCAAATGATAGCAATTCCTTGAACGATAAATTCTATAAGGAACTGTTGCATATCATAGGATTAGAGGAAGTGAAGGAGGGTGGCAAGAATATTATCCGAAGGAAAAAAGAAAATCGTCATCCTGCCTCACTGATAGAAAGTACGATTGATGCGATTGCCACCGAAGATGTGTTGCATCGCCTTCCCGACCCATCATTATATGGCACCACACAGCCCGAGCGCATCTATAATGTGGCTTTGGAACTTTGTATCACTTGGATGAATCGCATATTGTTCCTTAAACTTTTGGAAGGTCAATTGATTACCTATCATCGTGGCAACAAGGATTACCGATTTCTGAATAGTGATACTATCAATGATTTTGATGAGCTATTTAAACTGTTTCATAAGGTACTCGCCGTTAATGTAAGGGATAGGGCAGATGTGTTGAAACCTAAATATGCTAAAGTGCCTTATCTGAATAGTTCGTTGTTTGAGATAAGCGAATTGGAAGACCAAACCATCAAAATAAATGCACTTGACAATAACGGACAATTAGAATTGTCTGGCACTACTGTTTTGAAGGAATTGAAAAAGAAGGCTAAAACGTTACCCACCCTACAATATCTATTTACTTTCTTGGATGCATACGACTTTGCAAGCGAAGGAAAGGAAGATATTCAGGAAGAAAGTAAAGACTTGATTAATGCCTCCGTTTTGGGTAAAATATTCGAGAAGATAAATGGTTACAAGGACGGTTCCATCTTTACCCCGGGCTATATTACGATGAATATGTGCCGTCAAAGTATCAGGCAAGCAGTGGTACAGAAGTTTAATGAGGCGATTGCAACGAAAGGAGAGACGATGTTTGATAGCTATGAGGATGTGAAGAATTATTCTATCAGGTATTATAAGATTGAAGATATTTTAAGGTTAAATAAGATAATTAATTCTTTGCGGATATGTGATATTGCCGTTGGTAGTGGGCATTTCTTAGTATCAGCATTAAATGAAATTATTGTCATAAAATCAGACTTAGGCATTTTATCAGATGAAAAAGGAAATGCAATAGGAATTTATGAAATTGAGATAGTGAATGATGAATTAGTAGTTAATGACAAAAAATATCAGCAGGAGTTAACTTATGAAATTGTAGATGGCAAATATCCTTCGAACTTGCAAATTCAAACTTTACAGAAAACATTATTCCATGAAAAACAACAACTGATAGAAAACTGTTTATTTGGGGTGGACATCAATCCTAATAGTGTCAAAATATGCCGTCTTCGTTTATGGATTGAATTATTGAAGAATGCCTATTATAGGGAAGAGACAGACTATATGGAATTGGAAACCCTACCAAATATTGACATTAATATTAAGTGTGGGAATAGCTTATTGAGTCGATTTACTTTAGATGCCGACCTTACTCAATCGCTTAAAAATATTAAATACACCGTTAAGGAATACCGTGACTTTGTATATAAATATAAGAATGAGAAAAACAGGGATGCAAAGCGGGAACTTCAAAAGATAATCAGTAGTATAAAGAATGATTTGGTGACGCAGATTCGATTGGGTGACCCAAGAAAGAAAAGACTCGACAAATTATTATATGATTTGTATTACCGCTTTTCTGGAAACATGCTATTTGAAGATACACCTGAATATGGAAATAAGAAAAAGATAGACCCTAAAGTAGAAAAGAAGAAGATTGAGGAAGAAGTAAAGGTATTAGAAACTGAATTGGAAGAAATAAAGGCAAATGCCATCTATAAAGGGGCTTTTGAGTGGCGGTTTGAGTTTCCAGAAGTACTAGATGATGAAGGAAAGTTTTTAGGGTTTGATGTCGTTGTTGCAAATCCACCTTATATACGACAAGAAGAACTGAGTTATATAAAAACCTACTTAGAGTCAAGATATAAAGTGTTCTGTTCAGGAGGAGATATTTTCTTTTATTTCTATGAGCTTTGCTATAATATTTTAAAACAAAACGGAACATTTTCATTCATAAATAATACGTTTGATAAAACATCTGCGGGTAAAGTTTTACGGAAGTTTTTAGTTAATAATGTTCAGATAGTCAGATATATCGACTTTACAAGTGTGGTTGTTTTTGACGAAGCCACTACCTATCCTATTATATTTCAAGCAATTAAAACAAAAGAAGCAAAGAGCTTTAAGTATTTGAAATTTACAAAAGATAATTTTGAAAACAAAGGATTGCTTTACGATGAAAATGCTTTTACAAGTATCGAACAGAGTTCTTTAAATTCATCAAATTGGAATTTCTTGAATCAAAATGAACAAGATATTCTTATCAAGATTAATAAGCATAAGCCATTGATTGAGTTGTATGGCAAATGTTATTATGGAATTAAAACAGGACTCAATGAAGCATTTGTTATTGATAAAAAATTAGGGAATTGCCCATTTATACATAAAGTATACGAAGGGAAAGACATAAAGAAATGGTCAACTTTTGACACTCAAAAACAAATGATTGTCATCGAAAGTAAATCCACAAAGAAGGAATTCGGAAATTTGGGTGAGGATGCTGCCTTTAAAAAGATGAAAGAGAAATATCCATTATTGATGGGGCATTTAGTTACATTCAAACAGGCTGCAATTGATAGATATGATAAAGGGGAGTATTGGTGGGAACTGAGAAACTGTGCTTACTATGATTTATTTAAAAAGACTAAAATCATTTTTCCAAATCTTCAAAATGCAAATAAATTCTGTTTAGACACAAACGGGAATTTTATAAATGCTCCTGCTGTATTTCTACCAACAGATGATAAATCATTATTAGCAATATTAAATTCAAGACTTGTTTGGCATTTCTTAAAAAGCATTTGTGTAGTAAGGAGCGGTGGATTTATAGAAGTAAAGCCACAGTATTTTGAACAAATTCCAGTTCCACAGCTTTTAGAATCGCAGAAACAATCGTTGATAGAATTAGTAAATAAAATCCTCTCAGCCAAAAAACAAAACAAAGACACTATTGATTTGGAAAGAGAGATAGATAAAATGGTATATACACTATATGGATTGACAGAAGAGGAAATAAAAATAATAAAGGGATAAAAAAAATTATCACAGTAGCGTATAGCAAGTTTAGAATTGACAACTTTTTGAAAGTTGTCAATTCTTGCAGATAAAAATAAACGTGGGCAGTATGGCGGGAAAATAGATGCGTGCGTATTTCAACATCTGGAAGTTCGATTCTTACTTGCCCACAAGGTTGGTAAACCATTCAATAAAATGAATCATGACAAAGGAAACCTTACTCAGTCAATTTGATATACTCAGAACAGAATATATACAACTGATTAACGAAAAGGATGTGCTACTAAATTGGGCAAAGCCACAACTTGAGGCATTGTACGTAACAAGAGTAGGTGTATATCAGATTGAACTTTTGCAAATGCAATTACGGATACAATCGCTTAAGCGAAAAGTGGAGTTAGTTCGTAGTACCATTGTGAGAGGTTTACCACTAGATGTAACTGCCATTGAACTTAAAGTAGCTACAGAGCTAGCGAATGTAGAATTGCAAATTATGACTCAAGTGGCAATTGTAGAAGGAAGTAAACACTTGCTTTCTAACCTTGAAAGCCCTGAAAGAAGTAAAGAACTTAGAACTGTCTTCAAGCAATTAGCAAAAAAATTGCATCCCGATGTAAACGTAACGCTAACTACTGAACAAGTGCATTTGTGGCACTTAGTAAAAGCTGCTTATGAACATGGAGACTTAGAAAAGCTAAAAGCCGTACAAGTAGCCTACGAAGATGAACTAGAAAATAAGGAAAAGGAAATTGGTTTGCTTACGGAAGAGGAGTTGACTCCAAAAATTGAAACACTAAAGGAGGGTATTAAGCGATTGAATATTGAGATGGAAGGCATTAGGAAAGAATATCCTTTTAACCTAGAAGAAAAAATTAATGATGAAGATTGGGTGCGTAGTGAAGTAGAAAAGCTTGAATTAGCAATAAAACAATTGACAAAATTTGAAGCCGAACTCGTTATAGATTATGAAACATTAATTAACGGATATGTCTGAAGAAAATCAAAGTTTAATTAAAGTAAGTAGCGGCTTAATATCAACACTTATTAGTGGCGGTTTGGTGATTTCGGTCATGCCAAGAGAAATTTTGGTATTACAAACTTTTGTTGCGGGAACATCATATAGTGATGTAGATGAAATAGAATCTAACCTTATACCTCAATCAAAACTCGCATTAGTAAGAGAGCCGAAAAATGAACATGATGAATTTGCCATTGCCATCCACTTTGAAAATAATAAGATTGGCTACATACCTAGAGACAGTAACGAAGTAATGGCAAGGCTATTAGATGCGGGAAAAGCATTCTTTGCCACCGTTATTAATAAAGAATGGGAAGGAGATTGGTTGAAGGTGGAAATAAATGTTTATATGAAGGATTAGGAGTAAGTTAAAACTTTAATAATTGGGTCATTACAAAATCAATATTCAGACAGCTAACAAAGAGATGTCGACTTTTAAAAAGTAGATAAACCCGATAATCCGTAAATCCTAAAATTCTTTTATGTCTTTGGGAAGTTAAGAATTAGGTTTTGAGTGTAATAATAATGGGTTCATATCTATTGACAACTATTTTTTTGTAGTAGTATTGATGATTTTCTTTAGTTTTTTGGG
>CANCKV010000107.1 GCA_947378615.1 Chitinophagaceae bacterium
CATATTTCAATCCTAATGATGGATTATTTAAAAACTTAGCAATCAAAATAATAGGAAACAACAAACCTGTTAGTATTGGGGCCATTTTAAAAATTCATTTTGATAAACAAAATCGGTTGTGGGCTGCTACTTCTAGGGGCTTAATACAAATAAATCAACTTACGGGGGAAGCGAAAAGCTTTCGAATAAAGGATATACTAGAAAACGATTCTACGCCTATTATCCAACAACGCAATACGAAGGTCAGTGATATTTATGAAGATGAAAAAGGACTATTATGGCTTGCTACAGACGATGGATTGTATTGCTATAATCCTAGCCTGAATAAAATGAGTCGTATCGGTCCCAAAAAAGTTCGTTTAGGCGAATGGCCAGACTATGCCTATCAGCGGATTTGCAGAATGGGTAACTGTCTCTATCTTGCTTCTTGGGGCGGAGGATTATCTATTTATTGTTTTACTACAAATAAATTTGAAATCTATAAGTTTAATTTAAAAAGTCCTAAATCTGGAACCAATAATATTATACGGGATATAATTACTTATGACACCAATAATTTGTTGATAGCCTCTCCTGATAGTGGATTGGCATCTTTTAATAGTAATTCGAATCAATTTCGCTTTTTTCGAAAAGAAAAGGACAATACCAATATTCAACAGTTTTTGTGGAATAGATTAGTAAAAGATAAGGATGGAAATATTTGGGCACATAATGCAGATGGGTTAGCAAAAATAATTACGACGGATTATCCTTTTCAATATAAAACTTTTCCAGTAACCCACTCTGACAACCATATATTTTACGAACTGAATGATATGTGGGAAAATGATAATTATCGGTTTGTCTCGCTCAGTTTTGCCGATGGAGTACATCTCTTCAATAAAAAGTCAGGTCAACGAAAGATATTATCGGTCGATTTTTTTAATGCTGAGGAACACGTTCAATATGCCGAGCAAATATTTAATGATAGCAAAAATAATATATGGATAGTTACTTCCGATTATATATATCAATTTGATAATGCAAGCCAGAAATTAAAGAAAATAACTCAACCTCCTACTTTCTCGCCACAGCATATAAGTAATTTTTTCCTTGGTATTGCAGAAGATAAAAGCGGTAATATTTGGCTGAACACTGCTCGAAATGGGGTATTTATTTTTGACCCAAAAACCGAAAAATATCGTCATTTTATTCCATTTACAACAGTAATAAATGGGGTGAAAGAAATTGCACCCATAATAAGTATTTGTGCTGATAAAAAGAGAAGAATATGGCTTGGATCAAAACGGGGCTTCATAGGGTATAGTGATGGCTTATCTGAAAATATTACAGAAATTAAAAACAATGAAACTTCAAGTAAAATATCTGATTTGTTTGCGGATTCAAAAGGCTGTGTTTGGGCTAGTACTGATAAAGGTTTATTGAAATTTAATGCAAAAGAAAATAATCCTACTCTATTAAGAAAGTTTACAACTGCCGATGGCTTTTCTTCAGATTTATTAACAGGATTGTGTGAAGATGGAGAGGGCTCTATTTGGTGTATTTCTGATGCAACCATGAAGGTGTTTAAAATATCCGAAAAGAATAATCAGGTTGTGGCATTTGATTCAAGAGACGGAATAAACGAACCCGGCGCCTTAATTAAAATGGTGCATTTAAAAAATGATAGTGTTTATTTACTATGCCAAGGAGGAATTTATTCCTTTTGCCCATCTGTAATTACAAATCGTAAACCATCTCCAAACCTTGTAGTAAGTACGATGTCTGTAAATGGGAAAGAGAAAAACTTTGAAGAAGAGTTGAAAAATAATAGTGAAATAATACTAAATCCTAATGAAAATTCTTTCTACTTCGAGTTTGCAGCAATTGATTTTAAGCATCCTGAAGATTATTTTTACGCATACAAACTAGTAGGATATGATGATAAATGGAATGACATAGGTAATAGAAATGCCGTTAGTTTTACTAATTTGAAAGGTGGGCATTACAAATTATTCATAAAAGCAAGCTCAAGAAAAGGTATATGGAATGTAAACGAAATAGCTATTCCCTTTTATATACTTACTCCATTTTATTTCCAAAGATGGTTTATTTTGCTTTGTATCATTTCAATTTCTGTACTTATTTATTTTTATATCCGTATCAGATTTTCACGGCAACGTAAGATATTCGAACTAGAAAACAAAACCCATAACTTGGAAAAGGAAAAAGCTAAAATGCAGTACGAAAGCTTGAAGCAACACCTTAATCCTCATTTCCTTTTTAATTCTTTAACATCTTTAGGAAGCTTAATTCGATTTGATCCAAAAGCTGCCATCACTTTTTTGGACGGGATGAGCAAAATCTATAGATATATTCTTCAGAGTAAGGATGAAGAGACGGTTTTACTAAAGGATGAAATTACATTTGTACAAAATTTTGTAGCCCTTCAAACCACAAGATTTGGAAAGGGACTGCAAGTGGTTTTTGAAATAGAAGAGCGCTACTTAAATAATAGGATCGTTCCTGTAACGCTCCAAAATATGATAGAAAATGCCATCAAGCATAACATGATCGAAGAGGAAAGTCCTCTTAAAATTATGATTAAGACAGAGAATCAATATTTAATTATTTCAAATAATCTTCAGAAAAAAATGTTTGTAGAGACAAGTAACCGTCACGGTCTTAATAATATGATTACGTTGTACGCATATCTATCAAAAAATCCAATGTTAGTCTTAGAAACAACTGATTATTTTACCGTAAAAATACCCTTGATATGAAAGCAGTTATTTTAGAAGATGAACAATTGATTGCAAAAGAGTTAATGGCCAAAATAAGGAACGTTGCTCCCTATTTGCAAGATATTGAGGTATTGACGAGTTTGAAAGCAGCTAAAAAGTGGTTGCTACATAACGAAGAACCTAATGTTTGGATAATGGATATACAATTGAGTGATGGGATAAGTTTTGAACTTTTTGAACATTATCAATTGAAATCGCCTGTTATCTTTACAACTGCCTACGATGAATTTGCATTGAAGGCTTTTAAATCGAATGGCATTGACTACTTGTTGAAACCTATTGACGAATCAGAACTTTCTAAGGCTTTAGAGAAAATAAAAAGAACAAATTTGCCAATAAATAATGAAATGGATTGGGGGGCAATTTTCTCAAATTACACTTCTACAAAGAAACAATTCAAGGAAAGAATTATCATACAGGTCAGGAATAATTGGATGCCAATCAATACAAGGGATATTGCTTGTATCAACAAAGAAAGTATCATTTATTTGTATCTTTCAAACGGAGAAAAATATCCCTACGAAGCACAATCTTTGGATGAAATAGAAGAAATGCTCGACCCCCGCTATTTTTATAGAGCTAACAGACAAACTATTGTTAATTTGAATGCTATCAAAATGGTACAGCAACTCGATAGCCAAAAATTATTATTGCTTCTGAATATTTCTATCAAACAAAGTATTGATGTAAGTAGAGAGAAAATACCTTCATTTAAAAAGTGGTTTAATCAATAACTATTCCTCTATACATTCTTTTTAATAAAGTTGGTAAAGAATAAATGGTTGATTTTGAGTCATAATCTTGAATTCATTTTTCAAAATATAATCTTGAATCATTTTTAAATCATAACTCCTATATTTGCCGCTCTAAAATTTAGATTATAGTGCAAAGTAAATTTTCCAAAGAGACATACATGTATTGGTATGAGTTAATGCAACTTATACGTCAGTTTGAATTGAAGGCCGAAGAGATGTATAAAATGGCTGGAAAAATTCGTGGTTTCTTCCATGCTTACATTGGGCAGGAAGCTATCGCAGCGGGTTGTATGACTGCCACACAACACTCTGACCCGTTTATCACTGCTTATCGTGATCATGGTTTAGGATTGGCAAAAGGAATTACTCCGAATGCTGCAATGGCTGAATTATATGGCAAGGCTACCGGTTCCTCAAAAGGCAAGGGTGGTAGTATGCACTTTTTTAGTAAGGAAAACTATTTCTTTGGTGGACATGGAATTGTAGGAGCTCAGATTGGCACAGGTGCCGGAATCGCTTTTGCTGAAAAGTATAAGGGTACTGACAATGTTGTGTTATGCTTTTTTGGCGATGGTGCTGCAAGACAAGGAATGCTTCATGAAGCTTTCAATATGGCGATGAATTGGAAACTACCTGTTTTGTTTATTTGTGAGAATAACAACTATGCAATGGGCACTTCTATTGGAAGAACTAGTAATGTAGTTGATATCTATAAATTGGCGGACGCTTATGAAATGCCTGCCGATAAAGTAGATGGTATGGTTCCAGAGTCTGTTCATGAAAGTATTGCCCGTGCTGCTAAGCGTGCTAGAGAAGGAGATGGTCCTACTTTGTTGGAGTTGAAAACATATCGTTACAAAGGTCACTCTATTAGCGACCCTCAAAAATATCGTAGTAAGGATGAAGTGGATGAATACAAAGAACAAGATCCTATTGTTAGAGTATTGAGAACTATTCTAGAAAATGGGTATGCTACTCAAGCTGAAATAGATGCAATTGATAATAAAGTAGCAATGCTTGTTGATGAAAGTGTGAAATTTGCTGAAGAAAGCCCACTTCCTGATGATAGTGAAGTGTATAAGGATATTTATATTGATCAAAATTATCCTTTCATACTTGATTAACCCCTTTATTAATTTCAATCTAAAAACAGACTTAATTAACATTTTATCAGAATAAATAATATAATTAACAAATGAGTGATAAACAACATAGTTCAGAATTAGATACGGATCAAGTAGTTTTAAGAGTACAAGGCTTCTTTGAAAAATATGGAAAACAATTAGCAATTGGAATAACTGCAATCATATTAGTTGGAGGAGGATTGTTCTCATACAAGCAATTTATTGTAAAACCAAAAGAAGAAAAAGCCGCTGATTATTTATTCAAGGCACAACAATTCTTTTCTCAAGACAGTTCTCAGAAAGTTTTGGATGGCGACGGAACAACAAAAGGTGTTCTATATGTTATCAATAACTTTGGAGGTACTAAATCGGCTAATCTTGCAAAGTACTATGCAGGCGTTAGCTACCTTAAGTTAGGCAAGTTTGATAAGGCAATAGAATATCTGAAAGATTTTAGTACCGATGCAAAACAAGTTCAAATGGTAGCTTACGGATGTTTAGGTGATGCGTATGCAGAATCAGGGAAAAAAGAAGATGCATTAGATTATTATATTAAGGCCGGCAATACTTTTATCACAGATGAAAGTGGGTCTGCTGAGTTTCTTTTCCGTGGAGCTTTATTGAGTGAAACAATTGGTAAAGAAGACAAGGCTTTGGAACTATATAAATTGATAAAGGAGAAATACCCTAAAACTGAAAAGGGAAATCAAGTTGATAAATATATCAACCGTTTGAGTTCAGAAAAACCTGATTTATAACATGGCTTCAGAAGGAAATAAAACATTGCACAAAGGCATCCCTACTATAGCGGATGCCTTTGTGGTTATAGTAAAAACGGAATGGAATAGTGGAATTGTTGATGAATTGGAGGCAGGGGCAATTAGGGTATTGAAAGAAAAAGAGATTTCTTTTAAAACGATTGTTGTACCAGGAGCTTTTGAGATACCTTTTATTATCAGAAGTTATCAGACCAATGCATTACAAAAAGCAGATGCATTTATTGCTCTTGCTACCGTTATCCGTGGTGATACTCCTCATTTCGAATATGTTTGTAATGCGGTGACTGATGGTATTGTTGGATTGAATTTGCAATTAGATGTTCCAGTTGTTTTTGGGATATTAACCGTAAATACAGAGCAACAAGCAATAGAAAGAATAGGTGGTATCCATGGTCACAAAGGGGAGGAGGCCGCAATTACTGCACTGAAAATGATTGCCCTTAAGAATAGTTTTTAGTTTATTTATAGAGTTGATAATACGAAGTTGCCATGAATGTTCAGATTTTTGTTCCTTGTTTTATTGATCAGTTGTATCCTCAGGTAGCTTTCAATATGGTGAAGTTATTGGAAATGTCGGGGTGTTCAGTTCATTATAATACGAATCAAACCTGCTGTGGACAACCCTCATTCAATGCAGGATATTGGCTAGAGAGCAAAGATGTTTGTACAAAATTCATTCGAGATTTTGGCGGGGCGGATTATATTGTAGCGCCGAGTGCAAGTTGTATAGGTTTTGTAAAAAACTATTTCCCCAAAGTTTTTGATGGGTCTTCGCAATATTTGGAGGCAATCGAAACAGGTAAAAGGGCTTATGAGTTGAGTGACTTCTTAGTAAATGTATTGAAAAAAGAAGATTTTGGATCAACCTTCAATGCAAAGGCAACCTATCATGACAGTTGTGCAGGTTTGAGGGAATGCGGTATCAAAAAAGAACCTAGAATACTTCTAGGAAATGTAAATGGACTAGAGTTAATTGAAATGAAAGATGTGGAGACTTGTTGTGGTTTTGGGGGCAGTTTCGCTGTAAAATTCGAGCCGATTAGCATTGCAATGGCGGATCAAAAAATAGACAATGCAGAAGCAACAGGGGCAGAATATATCATTAGCACCGATATGAGTTGTTTAATGCATATTGAAGGACGAATCAAAAATAGAGGTTCTAACTTAAAGGTATTGCACCTAGCAGATGTTCTTGTAAAAGGAATTGAAAATGCTAAATTGATAATTAATGATGAAGGAAGAAATTAAATTTGAACAACATGTATTCACCACTCATCACTCACCACTCATAACTAATAACTAACAACTAACAACTAACTTATGGCTTACTGGTTAATCAAATCTGAACCTTATAAATACAGTTGGACTCAATTTGAAGAAGATGGGCAGACCTATTGGGATGGTGTGCGGAATTATCAGGCACGCAACAACCTGAAAGCAATGAAAAATGGAGATTTATTGCTTTGGTATCACAGCAATGAAGGACTAGAAATTGTAGGTATTGCACAATTAGTTGGGGAGGCTTATCAAGACCCTACTACAGACAATCCTAATTGGGTAGTAGTTGACGTGGTACCTTTTAAAAAATTAGAGAAGCCTGTAACCCTTGCAGAGGTAAAAGCAGATGCAAGGTTGTCGCAAATGGCATTAGTTCGTCATGGACGACTTTCTGTACAGCCTGTAAAAGAGGAAGAATGGGTGGTTGTAATGGAATTGGCAGGATTGGAAATTTAATTGGTTCATATTTTTTCTTAGGGAATATCTCCTAAGAAAATAGTAACTATCTTTTCTATTACCCTTTAATTCTTACAATTTCCGATTATCAATTTTTTTGAGATGACATCGCATACTCACCGAAAATAAGGGTGATTGTCAGGCTGTGGCAGTAATTAGAGTTTCTTAAGTTTTTTGAGATTACATCGTATTCTCTCCGAATATAGGTATGTCAGGGAGAGCCTGTCGAACCCGGGTTGAATAATCAATAAACAATTTAGTAATTATAAAGATGTCATTAGCAGCCTGTCGAAACCGAGATAATTTGAGGTTCTTTCTTATTTGCACGCCATGACAGGTTCTAACCAACACTCTTGTTTTCGGTCAAAAGCTAAAAAAAAACGACATTAAATTATACATATTTATAGACACAAAAAATCAAAAAGAAATCAATAAATCATATCAATCAAAAGAATCATAGTTCAGACAGCGCATAAAAAAAGCCCTTGAAAATTTCTTTCAAAGGCTCTTCTAATTCATATTTCATAATTCATATTTCATAATTCATAACTCATAATTCATAATTCATAACTCATAACTCATAACTCATAATTCATAATTTATAACTCATAACTCATATTTCACAACTCATATTTCTTTACTAATCATCATTGCCTCAATTATCTGCATCTTCCCAAGACCAAATTCCACAATAATCGAATAATCCAGGTATCCTTCTTTGGTAAAAAGTAAATGGTATTTCCCCGGTTTCATCTGTTCAATTTCAGCAATCCCATCAATATCAGAAACGGCCGTCTTCATCAATTCCACAATTGTCAACAATACCCCCTCCAATAAATCTTTAGTAACAGAATTTCTACAAGTCGCATGAACTCCCGTATGATGTGTTCCTATCGGCTGCATTTCTCTCGCTAATCGGTATTCATTCACCATTGATTCATTCGTATCCTCATATTCAGGTATCAGCATATCATCTATCAGCAACAGAAAATCTTCACATTTAATTATTCCTGATACAATTTCTTGCGATGCAATTACCCGCTCACCTCTCGCTTGATTCGGTGTCCCAATTGCAGGCGTCGCAGCCGCAATTGCACCTGTTATCGCAGTAATATCCAATGCCACTACTTTATAGCTAGTCAGATTGGCAATATTGTCATTCAGGTTATCCCGAATAACCTTCAATGCGTTCAATACTACTGATTGACTCATCTCTAAAAAGGTAGATATTTGAACATCAAATATCCCTTCCAAAGTAGAATTCCCAGTAATCTTCGCCCATGCCCTTGCCTTTCTAGACGACTTTACTGTCAATTTAATTGCTTTTTCCAACAATTTATTCTTAGTCGTCGTCACTCCCCCGATGTATTCACTTTGTTTCGAAATATCAACGTTGAGGTCATTCAATGAAGAACTAAAACCTGAAATTTGATTAACCAATTCTATATATGTAGCAAATGTTAGTGCATTCTTTACGAAGAACAAACTAACTGCAATAAACATATTCATCTTTGTCTTTTGTAACTTATTCATATCTAATATTTTTAAAATTATTTAAACTAATCA
>CANCKV010000108.1 GCA_947378615.1 Chitinophagaceae bacterium
TAAATCCGTACATGAATATGATTTTCTTTCAAATAACGTTTCAAATCTGGGATTGCAATCTCTTTAAAATGAAAAATACTTGCAGCCAAAGCAGCATCGGCCTTTCCTGCTGTAAATACATCTACAAAGTGTGGCATCGTTCCCCCACCTCCGCTAGCAATAATTGGAACAGGCAAAGATTCACTCAACTGACGGGTAATATCGAGAGCAAAACCCTGTTTTGTTCCATCATGATTCATCGAAGTAAGCAATATTTCTCCTGCACCTAATTCAACTGCCTGTTTCGCCCAATCGGTACATTTAGTAGTCGTCTTCACACGTCCTCCACTTAGATACACATACCACTCACCATCTTCTTCCAAACGGGTATCAATAGCTAATACCACGAATTGGCTTCCAAACTCTTTAGAAAGGTTATTTATTAAATCAGGATTTCGGAAGGCTGCTGTATTGACACTGACCTTATCTGCTCCATTTTTCAATAAAACTGAGGCATCATCAATCGAGCTAACTCCACCACCTACAGTAAATGGAATATTGATGTGACGGGCAATACGATTGACTAATTCACTCAATGTCTTTCTTTTTTCTACAGTAGCAGTAATATCTAAAAATACCAATTCGTCAGCTCCCTGTTCTGCATAAAAAGCACCTAGTTCAACAGGGTCTCCTGCATCTCTAATATTTTCGAAGTTGACTCCCTTCACCGTTCTTCCGTCCCGAATATCGAGGCAAGGAATAATCCGTTTCGCTAGAGGTGATTGTGTATTGATTGTATCGAACATAAGCTGCTATGAGTATTAGGTAATAAGGTATAGGGTTAAAGGTATAGGCACAAAATATAGAGTACAACCCGATATTCACGACTAATATTGACTATAATCCTTTA
This sequence comes from Chitinophagaceae bacterium, assembly GCA_947378615.1. Lineage (GTDB taxonomy): Bacteria > Bacteroidota > Bacteroidia > Chitinophagales > Chitinophagaceae > Parasediminibacterium. The sequence goes on from CANCKV010000108.1 coordinate 890, forward strand.
ACCCAATTTATTATTCCTTAAAAAAACAAATGTAGGGGTTAGGAGTCAAGTAAATCAAATGCCAAATAGAATTTTATAGTATCATTTAAAAGTTTCACATTTTAATATAGAAACAAAAAATGGGCAATACTACTTATTAAGAGTATTGCCCATAGAATTTTATCAATTCAGAGACTTATTTATTGTCAATTATTTTATTTGCATCTCAACACGTCTGTTTAAAGCCCGTCCTTCTGGATTGTCCTTATTATCCGGTGTACTATCAGCGGCTACAGGAGCAGTTTTACCAAATGATTTAACACTTAATTGCTTTGCACTAACACCTTTGCTTACTAAGTATTTTTTGCAAGATTCAGCCCTCTTCAAACCTAATCTGTTGTTATATATATCTGTTCCTTTCGCATCTGTATAACCATTAATATCTAGAAGCATTGATTTTGAATTATCCTTTGCAAACTTGCCAATTACCTGATCAAGAACAGGATAGTATTCTTCTTTTACATCTGATTTATTGAAATCGAAATAAACAATTAGCGGCTTTTCAACTACAGGAACAACTGTATCCTTTTTAACAGGAGGAGGTGGTGGCGGTGGAATCTTACTCAAACAAGCAGAAAGCTGATAGACTGTATCTCTCGTAAGCTTATCAGCTACATAGAAAGGAACGGTTTTAGAAACATATCCATCTTTTGAGATTTCGAATTCAGTAACAGAATCAGCAGTTGCTACATTAAATGTCCCATCTTGAGAAGTTACTAGTGAATAATTGTTTGGGGTATTGCTCACAGAAACTTTTGCCGCATCCAATAAACTATTACTTGCACAATCAGTAACAGTACCTACTAAACTTTGTTTGTGCTTAACAGGATATGTTTTGTTTAAGGCAAACAATTCCAGACAACAGTCCGAAGCTCTATCAGAACTCACATACGATTTCTTTATCAAGCTATCGTTAGAAGCACTAAAGAAATAGATATCATCCTTAGTTGAATTAATTGGAGAACCTAAATTAATTGGAGTTTGCAAATGAAGCAGATCTCCTTTTGCAGAAAATAAATCAAATCCGCCCATTCCAAGATAACCTTTACTTGCAAAGACAAGTGTTTTGCTGTTAGTATGATAAAATGGTGCTTGCTCATCTTCTTTGGTATTGATGCTCTTCAAATTAAATGGTTCACCCAAATTGCCTGAAGCATCTATTTGTGAGCACCAAATATCAAATTTGCCTATACCTCCGTCCCTATCTGAAGAGAAAAGAAAGAATTTATTATCTAGAGAAATACTTGGCTGTATTGAATTATGATCAGGTTGATTAATTTTGGCATTCAATTTTTCTGGTTCAGACCATGTTCCATCCTTAGTTCTGTTACTCACATAAATTGAAGAAATTGTTTTACCATTTTCACTCTTACTTCTTGCAAAATATAATTTACTCTTATCAGGTGTTATAGCAGGAGTTCCTTCATTATCAGAAATTTTCGAAGGGAAATGAACGATAGTTGCGTTTCCTGTTACTTCATTACTATTAGCGATAGTATTATAAAAAAGGTGGTTAACATGCGAATTTGTACTACTATATTTATTGACAGTATCCACAATCCGTGCTGAAGTAAAAACCATGGTATCTTTAAAAACAATCGGAGCATAGGCACCCTCTGCCTGACTAACATTTCCTTTTAATTTACCAATAGTTAATGTTTCATCTGTCTTTCTAGTTTGTTTCCTTACAAAAGCGATTGTTTCTAATTCCTTAGTTGCTAAACTAGTACTTGCTACATTTTTACCATTTTCATTTAGAAAAGTTTTAAATTGCTTTTCGGCTTCATCAATTTTATTATTACTACGCAGACATACTCCATACCAATAACGGGCAAGTGGGTAATTATTATCATAACCCGCAGAGACCAATCTTGAGTAACATGGTTCTGCACGTTGAAAATGGTACAATAACCGATAGCTTTCGCCGAGTTTCCAAGCAATAGACTTTGTAACCAATTTACTCGAACCAATTGTGTTGACAGCAGCAGCAGTACTTTCATCAACAACAATTGCTTTCTTACGTTTTAATGTATAAGGAGAAAATTCAGTTATAGGTTTCCTTATTCCTAAATAAATCTCATAGTTTACAATCGCATTATAATAATCGCCTTGCTTATAAAACCCGTCAGCATTTTTTAATTCATTTTGTGCTATAGCAATTCCAAATAATTGAATCAAAATAGCGAACCCGAGTATGAAAATATTCTTCATGGAGAAATATATTTATATATTAAATTTAGAATTGTTCTATCATTAAATTAGAAACTAAACATTTAGTAACGAGGACATTTAAAGTTTCCTTTTTGCTTTTTACTATCGGTGTACATCAACGATAATTCCCATCCACCTGCACCATTTACAAGTTTACCTAACTGAGAAGAATTGACATCGTAACTAATTCCAAAAGTAAAATCAGTATATTTCATACCTAAATACGGACTTATTGCATCATTAATTCGATAGTTTACACCACCTGTAATATCAGTAGTCGGATTTAAGGCCATTTGTACATAGCCACCTACCATTTCTTCACTTACGTTACCTTGACTCATCCATAAAACATTGGGAACAAATTGAGCCTTCTCAGACAAATAAATATTTGCACCAGCATGTGCTGTAAATCTCATAGGAAGTTTTGCTCCTGAAGAGGCAGAAAGAAATGGGTTATTAGGTTCTGTCAAATGTCCTGCAGAGAACCCTCCAAACAAATTGACTTTTTTATCAGGGTCAGCATCAAAGTAAAAAACACCTGCAGATAAATCAAAAGCAGAAACCGAGGGTTTAATTTTAGACACATCAGCCTGCCCTACTATTTGACCACCTTGGTATTGTTCATTAACTTGTATTTCTGACAAATTGATACTCCTACCAAGAAAACCTCCCTGCATTCCAAAAGTGATCATTTTGTCGCCTTCACGTCCCAAACGTATTCCAGAATAGGATAATGAAAAGCTACCCGTAGTGTATTTGTAACCAACATCACCCGCAGATTGCTGTAAGAAATTGACTCCGAAGTTGATATTCTTTGTTGTTGTTACATCTGCCGACAATCCTGATGTTGTAAATGGCGCAATACTAGCCCATTGTTGCCTCTGAACAAAAGACACTCTATAATTACCATCAAATGCACCTGTTAAGGCTGGATTCAACCATGAAGGATTCATGTAGTACTGTGAAAAGTGTGGATCAATCTGTGCTATAACCGAAGTTGTAAACAAAGAAATTAAAACCACTGACAAATATTTTATACGCTTGTTTCTCATATTCTCCTATATTATAAAATCACGATAATGATTTGATGATTAAAATGATTGATTTATTAGAGTCCAACTTTTCTATTTTTTAAATAAATTCACGTTAAGTAAAAATTAGTTTCTTCTCTCTTTTCTTTGTTTGAACTATTATTATTCTTAAAAAATTAATTCAAAAGCTATTTCTCTATTTCCAAAAACATATCAGCTAAAAAAACGTTTCTTTGGAGAGGAAGAGTAACCTTTAAAAATAAATCAATAATTATATGTAAGACACTATTACCAAATGAACAGAAACTAACTCTAACAGAAAGGAAGAGAAAACTAAGAAAGCTTATTATTGACAAGATTCTTTTCATACTTCTTTTTAAAAAGTTTAATCTAGATAAGTATATCTAATCAGCCTCTTTTCTAAACTAAAATGCAACATTAATACATTCAACCAAGCCAACTATCCTGCACAATCCTGTTGTGTCAGTTATTAGTTGTTAGTGGTAGTGATAAGTTACTAGTGCCAGTTTTAAAACCACCCTCTAAAAACTAACCACTTACAACTAACAACTGAAAACTATCTAATCAAAACAACAGTACCTGTTTGACTATGTGGTGCATTTTTATAATCCGTACCTGTTGCTATCCACACATAAGTACCATTATCAGCAGGAAGCCCATTAATAGTACCGTCCCATCCTTTACCTATTTCAGTTGTACTAAAAATCTGTTGTCCAGAACGATTATATATCTTGAAATATCCAAAGTGAGTGATTCCTACAGGATTAACAACAAGCACTCTATTTTGAGGCAAACTACTATTCGGTAAAAATGCAGTAGCCACCAATAAATCAGGTTTATAAAATAGTCTGATAACAAAATTGGTATCTGCTTGACATCCTTGTAAGGTAGTTGCCCTTACTTTATAGATGACAGAATCAGTTAATAGTGGAAGGCTTGACTTAAAAATAGGATCCGCAATATCAGTCCTACTCAAATAACTAGTAACAAAATGCCCGGTTACACCTGACCAATCATATTTAACTGGGAAATGCTGTGATGTATCAGTTAAGAATGCATGCAACTGAATAGATTCATTTGGAACCACTTCTGCAGATGTATCAGCACCTACACGAGCACTTACCGTAAAGTTTGGCAAGACATTCAGAATAACCGTGTCCGTAACCGATTTTGCACAATATGAATTATCTGATACTTTCACTACAAATTGAGTTGTATCCAAAACATTTGTGGTTACAGATGCAGAAGTATAGCCTAGAGGCAATGAATCTTTTGGTGACCATACAATATTTGGCGAAGTAGTTTTCGCCGTCAAGGTAGTATTCACATTATAACATACTGTAGTCAATTTATTCACAGGACTTATAATTTTGACCTGCGGATAAGGAGACGCATGAATAGTCAAAGTAGCAGTAGAGGTACAATAGGATGGGTTTGTAGCTACTACCGTATAAACAGTAGAATCCTTTGTAGGTGTTACCCATGGATTCTTAATAGTATTATCCTTCAATGTATTTGAACCAACAGATTCTGTCCAAGCAAAAGCTTGACCAACATTACTAATAGGTTTCAATTGAACTGAATCTGTTTTACACAAAGACAATTTGTTTGGATTGAAACTTAAATCGACGCTTGCCAAAACCTTAACATTACTTACAGCAGACTCTTTACATCCAAAAGAAGAAGTATAGGTGGCATTTATTGAAGCAGTAGTTCCACCTGTAACTTTTGATGGATCAAATGTTAATGTAGAATTGTTTACGCCTATTCCAGTATAAGTAAATCCGCCATTCCCAACGAAAGAACCTGTAGTTTCAGTCGCTTGAGTAAAGGCAATTGGAGCTGCACTTGCACAAATATCTGGTTGATTTACAAAGGAGACTTTTGGACTTCCATGAACAGTAACTCCAATGATTGTATCATGATCACAAGTAGAACCTGAATAAGCAACTAATCTGATTTTGTAAGATTTGTCAGTACTAGATGCAGGATATTGATGTGTGTACTGTTTGGTACTACCCGACAACCCATTCGATGGCGTATTATCAATATAATCAGGAGTTGTTGACCCCGGTAGATAATTCCAATAAAGTTCAACTTTCTTAATGACTCCCACAGCAATCCTTGAGTTATCAGTAATCGCTACTGGCAAATTAGCACACAACCCATTTGGCGTAGAAACTACAAATGAAGGAATAGGTTGAGAACCGGCCACATTAAATTGTGCTGTATCAGCAACACTACATCCAAAAGTTGTAGTAGAAGTTAATATAACAGAAAATGTACCTGTATCTTTAAATGAATGTACACCATTTGTGGCAGTTGATAAATTAGGTGGATTATTAATGTCCCCAAATGTCCAAGAAGAACTTAAAGCACCTCCTGAAAGAGTAGTACTAGTATTTGTAAATACTACTGAACCACTGCCTAAACAACTGCCAGGCAATACAAATGATGGTTTCGGAATACCATGAACAGTAATTGAGATAATAGTATCATGTGAACATGTGCTACCAGAATATGCCACCAATCGAACATTATAAGTTTGGTCAGTTAAGGAAAGAGGATATATATGACTGTATGACTTACTACTACCCCCCAATCCATTTGAAGGATTTTTATCTGTAGTATCAGGGGTTATTGAACCCGCAGTATAATTCCAGTATAGTTCGACTTTCTTTATTACCCCAACTGCAACTCTTGATATATCGGTAATTGACACAGGAGAATTACTACATAATCCATTACGATTAGTAATAGTAAATGAAGGAATCGGTTGTGTGCCAGCAATATTAAACAATTGAGTGGTAGTTGAACTACAACCAAAGGCGGTTGAAGGTGTCAGAACAATTGAATAAGTACCTGAATCCTTGAAAGAGTGTATGCCATCTGTTGCTGTTGAAGTATTTGGTAGATTATTTGGATCCCCAAATGTCCATGTATAAGACATTGGTTCGGCAGTAATAATGGTACTTGTATTTGTAAATGTTACAGAACCACTACCCAAACAACTACCAGGTAATAAAAACGATGGTACTGGCAATGGATGGACAATAATAGCATGTCCCTTACTACTATCACTCAAACATCCCTTATCTGTTTCAACAACCAATTTCACACTATCAGTGCCCATTGCATTGTAGATATGAGTTGACCCATTAGCAGCAGTAGTTGTATCTTTTCCATCTCCAAATGACCAATGCCATTTGGTGATAGCTTGTGTATTATCAACTGAACTATTATTATTATCCAAGAAATTTGCAGTTGCTCCTAAACAGACATCCGACTTAACAATTGAAAAATCAGCAGTAGGTTTACCATAAACCTTATTAACATAATTAGTATCCGCATTCACACAACCAAACCTGTTAGTGGCAAGCAATATCACGGCAAATCCTTTTGGGTCTTTCGATGCTGCCAGATAAGTATGTGTTCCAACTGAAGAAGTATTTGGAATACCATTTGTTGAATCGCCAAAATTCCAATTATATATATAAGGAGCAAATCCTGTTGCAGAATCACTTGTATTGGTAAAAGTAGTACTACCCGGTAAACAGACACCTCCGTAAGTAAAGTTTGCAACTGGATTTGAAGACACATATATAGAGTCGGTAAATACTTTACTCTGACAACCTCCTGAAGTAAATACCTGTAATGTAATTAAATGTTTCCCAACAGTTGTATATGAGTGAGTCGGGTTTTGAGCAGTTGAAGTATTAGATGCACTACTAGGCTCACCAAAGTCCCACTTCCAAGTGGCTGCATTTGCTGAAGAACTATCAGAAAATGTCACTGTTGTATTTGGACAAATTGTATCTCTATCCTTTCCAAAAAGCGCTTTTATACCAAATGCCAAGTCTAGATAGACGCTATCTACTGAGAAACAACCAAGACTATTAATAGTAGTCAATTTTGCCCAATAGGCATTTAAACCAGGATATACATGTGGATTAACGGTTGGATTTGGATTTGCCACATTTGTAATTGTTTCATTTGTTTTATCCCCAAAATCCCAAGTCCATTTAACAATTGAAGAGCCTGCCATAGCAGTAGTATTATCCGTAAAAGTCACACTTGTACTACCACAACCTGCAGCTACAGCTTTAAAATCTATATTATCAGTACTTACCTGAACATATATTTTCTGTGCATCTGCACCTCCACAATCGCTGGCAAAATGACCATAAGCAGTAGCAATAATGGGATAAAAGCCATAATCACTAAATTGATATTGCTTAGGACAAGTGTATTGATAAAAAGTTTCACCTCCTACGACAATCATACCTGAAGTATCTGCATATTGCTTGGAAGAATTATTTGGATCCTGCATCACATCCCCTCTTAAAGTACTACCACTAAGATTAATATTGGAATTGTTAGGTGCAGACCAAACAATACTATCCACCTGTGAAGGTAAATACGGGAATGCGATTTGAAGAGTTACATGATTATCCTTGCAGGTATGAATGACTGAACTAGAAGTATCATTACCATTTGGATTCACTGCTATTTTTACTGAAGATAAATTATTGATTGCAGTTC
>CANCKV010000109.1 GCA_947378615.1 Chitinophagaceae bacterium
CTTGTGTGCCTATATCAAGGGTATTGCAGAATTTCGAGGTGTCATTTTGGCATCGTATTTCTGGGGCTGAGTTGTTGAGTAAGCCCTAATTAGTATAAGAAATGAAAATGAGTAGGTAAAGGGGTAAATAACTTTGCCAACCTTCCAAAAATTGACAAAGCTTTTAGTCAGGCCATGATAAGGAATCTTACAGAAGAGTTTGAAAGCAATATCAATTTAAATGTTTCTGTTGCTCCATAAGATTTCTAAGGAATGACTACCAAAAGTTAACAAAGGGTTTATGCTATTAAAGATGAACCCATAAAAAAAGCCGAAAAGGAATTAATTCCCTTGCGGCGCACTAACCATTAAATAAAATTCCTATTAATTTTCCATTACTTTCACTTAATACTTACAACTTAAGCAATGATACAAGTAAACACTTTTGTCCAAGGTCCCCAAGCACCACTTTTCATTACCCACCGTGCAAAATAATAAACCATCTTTCCTTTATCTTCCATATCAAACATTAAGGAAGTACCTGAATTTTTAAGGTTTCTCTTTTGAGTGGTATCTGAAAAGTCGGTAGGTTCGTCTCCACCAATCTTATACCATATTTCACAAAAAATACACCTGCAGGCTTACCAATTCTGAATGTAACAGCATTACGCATCATGAAAACATGATACAATGATTCACCATTAATTACCTTCATAATCGGAGAAGTGTCCACTTCTGGAGTAGGTTTACGATTCAAATTTGGAATATGAATACCCATTGCCGCCTTATCCTCTGCACTAATCAACGGATTGTTGAGTAGTTATTTGGTGTATATAATGTCCAAAGCAGGATGGTAAATTTCATTCGTGTAAGTGTTCCTAGTAATCGTAGTTCCCTTACTCTTTGTCATAGGGTTTACGCTAGCATCATACAAAGGGGTGTAAACAGGTTGAAGGGCAACAGTGTCGGTAATAACCTTATCGGGAATACCCAAATCTTTTCCACTTTTAGCAACTTTAGCAACCACAATCTTTTGTTGCTTGTTAAATTTTGAAGACACTTTCGATAAACTATATTCTTCCATGACTAATTGTGAAAGAAGTTTCGATGAACTTCCTTCGCCATTAAAGGTGCGATGTATTATTGGATAAATAATCCATTTCAAATAATAAAATACCCACAATAACAAGTTGAATTCAAACTAACGAGTCAACTCATTGAGAAAGCTTTTAATAAGGTAGTAATACTCTATTAATCCATTGTATATTAACTTATAAGAAAACTGTAATCTGAATTAAGCTACGTCAAGAAATAAGATAGCTTTGGATTTACTGTTTATATTTTTTATAAACAATAAATAAATTTTCATTTCCTTTTTAAAGCAGTTTTAGATTTTTCACTAAAAGTAAACCTAATGCAAAACGAATTATTGAACATTCGTTTACAAACCTTGTAGTAATTTGATTAAATACCCATTTAGGGACTATAGTTAGCTGTAGTAGTAATTACTACTTGTATCTTTATGCCAATATAACCCCAATTTAATAAAATTGTTAAACTACATCAAACACAATCTTGAGTTATGAAAAAGGAAAGTAATGCAACAACATTTTTCAGGGCCACAAGTACTCCTGCCTTAATAATATCAGCAAATAATACTGACTTCAAAATAAATGAGGTTACAGATTCTTTTTTAATTTCGATAGGAATGAAAAGAGAATCTTTTATCAATAAACCCTTGTTAAATCTATTCTCAGGTGAAATGCTTGGACATGAGGATAGATTATTACAAACGCTAAAAACTACACTTGAAACAGGGAATGTGGGGAAAGTAGAGTGTATTGATTTTCATCCAAAAGAAGGTGACCTTGAAATATTTTCCTATTTCTTTTGTGATATAGAATGTAAGCCTGTTTTTGAAGAAAATGAGGTCAACATTATATCAAAAGAAGATGAAATATCTTATATAATTATTTCATTATCAAATATTTTATTTGAATCAAATGAAAATAATGTTAATAACATTGATGAAAATATTAATAACGAAGAATTATTGTCTGGTACTTGGAGTTATGATATAAAAACAAATAATTATACCTTTTCTGAAGAGGTGAATAAAATATATGGGATTGAAGCTACTGAGGCAAAACCTACTATGGAGGACATTATACAATTGGTTCATCCTAATGATAGGGTTAAAAGAAACCGTATTATCAATCATGCTTATGCTAATGGAACTGAATATTATTTATCAATTAGAATCATTAGAAAAGATAAACTGATAAAGAACATTGTAGTCATTGGGCGTCCGAAAAAAGACAAGGAAGGAAATTTGTTAGGGTATGAAGGTTTGACTAAAAACCTCATTGGAAAAGAGCAAATGGAAAAAAAGCTCTTTGAAACATTGTTCGACCTACATAAAAAAAGCAAATTAATTGAAACATTAATATTAAATATACCAGTAGGGATAGCGCTTAATAATATTCATTCTGGCGAGACAACGCTAATCAATAGTGAGTTTGGTAAAGTGTACGGATGGAATAGTCTAGATGTATGTAATATCAATTCTTTGTTTGCTAAAATTTATCAAGATAAAGATTACAGCGATAAAATTTCATCAAAGATTCATTTAGAGTTAAATAATATAACTAAAGAATTACAGGAATGGCATGCAGTAGAAATTACCACAGAAAAAGGGGAACAAAAGATAATCAATATAAAACATATTCCCTTGTTTGATCAAGATATGCTGATAACAACTGTCATTGATGTTACTGAAAAGGAGAATCTTTTAAATGACTTACATAAAGCAATTGAGAGATACAATCTTGTTTCTATGGCAACTGACGATGCAGTCTTTGATTGGGATATTAATGACAATACTATTTATTGGAAAAACAGTATCTTAACAGAAGCATTAGGCTACCAAGAAGGAACAGAAAGAAATACCTTGAAACAATGGGTAGAAGGAATACATCCAGCTGATGAGGCTGCATTTAAGAACAGTTTGATTACATTTTTAAAAGACAAGAATGCAACAAAATGGATGCCTGATTATTATCGAATAATAAAAGCAGATGGCACTTATGCACACATAAAAGAACTTTCTTTAGTGATTAGAAATGAGGAAGGAAGGGTAATAAGAATGGTAGGGGTTTTGCGAGACGTAAGTAGGAGAAAAGCAGAAGAGTTAAGACTTAAAATGTTGGAATTGGTAGTAGAGAATATGGGTGATCCTGTAGTAATCACAGAAGCAGACCCGTTAAACTTTCCTGGGCCAAGAATTATTTATGCGAATCCTTCCTTTTATAAACTTACCGGTTACACTCCTGATGAAGCAATTGGAAATACTCCAAGGGTATTACAAGGTGTCTTGTCTGATAGAGAAGATTTGAGAAAACTTAAAGCGTCCTTAATTGCTTGTAAGCCTTATATATTGTCAACCGTAAATTATAAGAAAAACGGTGAACCAATATGGATTAAAGCCCATATAAGTCCTGTTTTTGATGAGAAAGGTAAATGTATCAATTGGGTAGGTGTTCAAAGGGATATCACAGAAGAAAAGAATGCTGAAAAACTATTGCATGAATTGAATAAAAATTTAAAATCTCAAACTGAAAAGTTGGAATTATCCAATAAAGAACTAGAACAATTTGCTTATATAGCCTCTCATGACCTACAAGAACCACTAAGGATGATTATATCGTTCTTGGGATTATTGGAAAAAAGATTTGATAAAAATATAGATAATAAAGCCAATCAGTACATACATTTTGCTGTAGATGGAGCACAACGGTTACGCCAAATAATCTTTGATTTATTAGATTATTCAAGAGTAGGTAGGTTGGAATATGCTGATCAGATGGTGGACATGAATACCTTGATCACGGAAGTTGAACATGCCTTACTAAGTAGGATAAAAGAACAGAAAGCAACTGTAATTAAAGGTAAATTACCTGTAATCATGACCAAGAAAACCCCTATTTCGCAAGTGTTCCAGAACCTTATTAGTAATGCACTGAAATATGCTAAGAAAGATGTGTCTCCAATTATTAAAATTTCTGCTGAGGAAAAGGTCGATTATTGGCAATTTGCTATTGAAGATAATGGAGAGGGTATTGGAGAAATGTTTTATCATAAGATATTTATCATCTTTCAGCGGCTACATACCAAAGAAGAGGTTCCTGGAACAGGTTTAGGTCTTGCTATTACAAAAAAAGCGATTGAAAATTTAGGTGGAACCATTTGGGTTGAATCAGAAGTGGGTAAAGGCAGTACATTTTATTTTACGATTGCAAAAAAAAATAAAAAGTAGTGGGATATGCACATACTGGAATTTGCAAATCTTAATGAATACAAAAAATTGAATTGCTTAGCCTGATTAAACCTTAAATTTACATTTCAAAAAAAAGATCATGTCGGCAATAGCTTCAAAAAAGAATTTAGTGGTATTAACTGGTGCAGGTGTAAGTGCAGAAAGTGGATTAAGAACCTTTAGAGACAGTGACGGACTGTGGGAAGGATACAATGTCTATGAAGTGGCCACTCCTAGGGGATTTAATGCGAATCCTGAATTGGTTTTACGATTTTATAACGACAGAAGAAAGGATGTAGCCGCAGCACAACCTAATGCAGCACACATAGGATTAGCTGCACTAGAGGAACATTTTAATGTGCAAATTATTACTCAAAATATTGATGATTTACATGAAAGGGCAGGCAGTACAAATGTAACTCACCTACACGGTGAGATATTTAAAATGCGAAGCGTAGCTGACACTGACAAGACTTACCCAATTCAAAATGATATAAAAGTAGGCGACCTAGCAGCAGACGGAAGTCAATTGAGACCTTTTATTGTTTGGTTCGAAGAGCCTGTTCCTATGATAGAAGTGGCAGCAAAAATAGTTCGAAAGGCAGATATTTTCGTAGTTATCGGTACTTCATTACAGGTTTATCCAGCTGCAGGATTAGTGGATTATGCTCCTTATGAAACTCCCAAATATATCATTGATAAAAAGATTCCATATACTGCTTCATTATTTAATCTTACTGTGATAGAAAAGCCTGCTGGAGAAGGAGTTGCAGATTTGATTAAGATGTTATTATAATAACTATCAAAAATGCTTTATCTTATATTTTCAATCAACTTATTTAAGTAATTGAATTACAAATAAAAAGCACCATCTATATAATTATCAGATGGTGCTTTTTATTTTGACAATATAGGGACATAAATTAATTTAAAGGCTTAGTTCGTAGTCTATTTTTTGTGATTAAATTACCAATCAATGCTTCATTTTCATTTTTAGAATTCAAATAAACCATAATACGTGAATCTTCATATACAAAACCTGAAGGCTCAATCCTAACTTTTGTTGCCTCAGACGGTCCTTTTTCTTCTAGAAGTTTTTCCAATCGCTCATCTAAAAGCATACGTTGCCTATCATCATAATTTAATATTCTAGTGGCTTCGAGAATACTATTTACTTCTTCATCAATAGCATATTCTTTAGCATGCCTTACTTTAATTTTGATAGCAAGTGGTTGAAGATATTTATCACTTATATTATCATATCTTTCTACTATCGCTTGCTGTGACAAATGCGACTCAAACAGCAAATTCAATTCTACTAATATTTTAGCTATTGTATCGTTCATAAAAAATGAGTATTAAATTTCTATTATCAAAGAATAGATGATAAAGAAATTCCAAAACACAGAATATAAAGTCCATAAAAATGTAAGTGATGATAACAAATTTGAATAAGTTGTCATAACATCTTTTTTAATAAATCCAAAACTAATAATAAACTACGCCAAAATATGTCGTAGTAAAATAAAAAACTAAATAAATAGAATCATAAGTAGGTATAGAATCAGAGTGTCCGATATTAACTTTTGCGTTTCAAGATTACTATTATTTTAATGGGAATATAAATTTACATTATTTCTATATCCAGTATTATTTAAATACCAATCTGTATGTTGATTACCCCCACTCTGAGCCCAATTCGCTAAAAATAGATAGGCATTAGTTACAGTTACTCCTTCAATTGGATATGGTATAGTCGCAGGTACATCTAATGCCCAAGGGAGATTATTTTTAGTTACATAATATTTACCTAAAGAAGGAACAGAATTATCTTCGTTTGTATCAAAGAAACCAGACGCCGCATAGCCCGTAGGCTGCCTGTTTATTAAATGTAATTCCCTACCTCTTGTTTGATTAATTATCAAATAAGGATTGATGTTAATATCAGAAGATGACAATGAATTATGAACAAATGAAATAGTCAGATTAATAGAATCAGGAGAAGTATAGGGAGAACCTACTATAGTATTTGTAATAGGATTATTATTTGAAGAAGGCAAAACTCTTGATACATTATCCACTACAATTACATTGGCAAAAGTTTGTCTTGCCTCTGTACCATTTGCATTAGTAAACAGCCATGGAGCAGACTGTGTTTGCGTACCAGAAACATTAGTTACAGCACTTGAAGAGACCCCATCCAATTGAATTCCAAATCCATTACGAAAGTTTGCACCCGAAGCTCTCACTACTAAACTTGCTTTTAATTCAACCACATGATTTGCAGCATTAGTTACAGTATTATACCTGTAACCCATTACTAAATCATTAAAATCATAATCCCCTGTAGTAGGCCAATTGTCTTCAAATAAGTATGTACCAAAACCTAAAGGAGGATAATAATTATTGAAAGCTCTTGTAGAATCATTAGGATAAGCATCATAAATATCAGCAACACCATCTTTATCTACGTCTGTGAGAGTTACAGTATTGCCAATTAAATAACTAGACAAATTATAATTGTTGGGGGTATTGGAATTATATTCAACAACAGCAAAATAATATTTTGTATTTGCTGTCAATCCTGTCATACACAATCTATTTCCTGTTCCATTATATACTACATAACCACCACCTAAAGGAGTTCCTCTACCATAAATACTATTGGCAACTGCCGTATTTTCTGTCAATATAGCATTTGGAGAAAAAGCACTGATTGGGCTAGTACTTGCAACAACCAATCGGTTAGTACCGTTCCCATTTGTCCAAGAAGCACATAAACTAGAAACGTCAATATTGCTAAACAATAAATTTGAGGAAGAAACACTTGGAACAACAACTGGGACAGGAACAGTACTAGTAAAATTGTAAGTATGAATTTCACCTCCTGCAGTTTGGAAATAAGACTGACCAATAATCTGACCTTCTAAATTTGAATTATTCCCAGATTTGTTGATATTTGCATAGGGGGCAAAAATAGTTCCCTGTACAGCTCCATGGCCAGAAATATTAAGAATAGTAGTATTATAAAAATTATATAAAATGTAAGCAGAATTTGCTCCACTGATTCCACCACATGTAAAGGCATTCCAAGTAAAAGATCCTGTAGCATTAACATTCATTACCACAAGATGATTTGCATCGGGTACTTGACCAGAAAAGGTAAGGCTAGTAATATTGTTTAAATCTCCGCCAGAAATATTCAAAAAGGTAGTTCCCAAATTCAGTGTCTTAAAATAAATTTGAGAATTATTATCTATTCCATTATGAGCAATTGGGTTTGCCCCTTGAGTAGATGAGGAATAAATCAGCGCATTGTCTGTTGCATAACTTAAACTTGTGGAAGTGGATTCCATGGTATAAAAGGCACTACTGAAGTTAATTGGACTAGTCTGAAAAACCGGGGTCTGATTTGAACTAACTCCTAGCGCTTGAGAAGTAGTAGATAATGAGATATTGGGCGTACTATTATAATCATTATTAGGCGTGATACGAATGGGAGAGGCTGCATTATTAGGATCTAAATACCATGCTTTAGCACCATTTTGATTACCTATAAGTACATAACCATTATTTAAAACCTGAAGACTATTCCCTGAACTATAATTCACTTTGCCTGCAACTAATAAGCCAATATTGATACCGTTCAATTTATATACAAAATTATTACTACTGCTAACATAGTAACTTCCTAAAATATTAAAGTCGCCCCCAACAGCAATAGGACCTTCAGTTTCTCCAGTAAAAAAACTTGCACTTCCATTTACAAAAACATTGAAGCCCAATGCTGGCGACGTAGGGCCTTGAGCAGTTGTGATAACTGATACAATCAATGCAAAGAAGAAAATTATTAATTTAAAATAAGCGTTTCGTCTTGCTTTTATATTTAATACCATCGCCAATCCTTATATTTTTTAGGGTTATAAATTTTGGTAGTCCTAAAATCTTGACTGAAAAAATAAATAATACAAGGTTGTTTCTTAAAAGAATATAACAAACTGTATTTACACCAAACAATGTCTCGATACAAAAAAACAACAAGATTCGCCCTAGTACTATTAATTGCCTTACTAATTCAAATTCATAGTGATAGTGCCATTCTTAGTAATAAATGTCTTTTGAATATCCCCGAAAATTACTGTAATTGTGCTGTAAACAGTGGGAATAGTAATAGAAGTAGCATAATTAACACTCCCATTTTGCAACTTTTGAAAAATAATACTGCTATCACTACCTAATATTTTAAGTATTGAATTGTAATTTTTATCGGGAAGACCTGTAAAGTTAAAATTAATTTTATTAGACGTATTCCAACCGAAATTACTAACAGTATTTAT
>CANCKV010000110.1 GCA_947378615.1 Chitinophagaceae bacterium
TTTCTGTCAATCACAATTCCTGGGCAAGACATGCTATCAAACGGAGGGGGCGTATGAAGGCTATCTTTAGGAGGAAAATGCAGACTATCTCCCGAATGAGGTGGAGGTGGGAAACTGTCTGCACCAAAAGTGCCAATGTGCAAGCTTGTTTGCGCTGCCGCTAAAGCAAACTTAGGTACGGTTTCAACTGCCTTTGTAACATCATTTGCAATGGCATCATCATCATTTTGAAGTGTTTCTTGGTCAATTGCATTTTGTGTAACAGCTGATTGAAGAGAAGTGTCTGTTGTGGCAATTTTGTCGCCACTTTTTTTACATCCTATTACTGTGAACAGGAAAATTGCACAAGCGATGCTTGTTGTTAAAATTACTTTTTTCATTTTTTTTCATTTTTATTGTTAATAAATCGCAACCAAAATCTAGATAGACAATTAAATGGCATTGCTGCCTTTGGGAAATTAAATATTTGTTAAGCAGAGATTATGATGGGCAAAAGCACAAATGAAAATCATTCCTGTAGAGGTTAATTTCTTGATGACAATGAACTAGCAATAGTTATAACTTCATGAATTTCCGTTTATTAATAATTTGAAAATTGTATTTCTAAACGTTTGGCTGTTTAAATTAAATACGAAATAATTTTTATTTCATTTTTTAGTTAGACTGTGTTTGTTTTCCTTTGTAATCATTTGAAATTAAAAGGGGGTATGAAAGTTACTAATTTATATAAATACATTGACGTAAATAATTATTCGGCCACACCAAAATATAGGCAGATAAGTAATGCAATTGTAAAGGCAATCAAGGAAGGGAAATTAAAAAAGAATGATACGCTACCATCAATAAATGAATTGAGTGATGAGTTTGAAGTCTCGAGAGATACCGCTGAAAAAACGTACCGTCATTTGAAAAAGATTGGGGCTTTAGGGTCTGTTCCTGGAAAAGGATATTTTATTCGAGATGTAGAATTGACTAATCAGTTAAAGGTATTATTACTTTTCAATAAATTGAGTCCGCACAAAAAGATTGTTTATGACGCCTTCGTTGCTAAAATAGGAGAAACTGCCACCACTGATTTATTGATTTATAATAATGACTTTTCTTTTTTCAAGAAAATACTAACTACCCGCCTTCACGATTATACGCATTATATTATAATTCCCCATTTTATGGAAGGAGGGGAAAATGTGCATGAATTAATAAATAAGGTGCCTAAACACCAATTAATACTTTTAGATAAAGCCGTAAAAGGAGTATCAGGAGAGTATGCGGCAATATTTGAGAACTTCGAAAAAGACATTTTTACTGCACTCGAAAAGGCATTGGAACATTTGAAGAAATATCATACCCTTAAAATCATATTTGCCGAATACACACATTTTCCAAAGGAGATAGTAACAGGATTCGTTAATTTTTGTAATCAAAACAATTTCAATCATGTAGTCGTAAATAATCTCGAGGAGGAAACAATCAGTAAGGGAGAAGTGTTTATTACATTAATGGAAAATGATTTAGTCGTGCTGATTGAGAGAATCTTGACTACAGGGTTAGTGGTTGGAAAGGAAATTGGTGTTATTTCATATAACGAATCGCCTCTAAAAAAAATCATTCTGAATGGTATTACAACTATTTCTACCGACTTTAATAGAATGGGAGAACGGGCTGCAGAGGTCATTCTTGAAAAATCAACTACTCATGAAGAAATTCCTTTTTATCTCACTGTAAGGGCGTCTCTTTAATCTAATTATTCTATACAAATACTTTATATATGTCTGCATCAATTTATATAAGTCAAAATGGAAATCTAATCATAGATTCTGCATTTCAAATTTCACCTAATAACCGTTCTTTTAGATATGGTGATGGTTGTTTTGAGACAATGAAAGTTATTAAAGGACAATTATTATTGGGTGATTATCATTTCGACCGACTTTTTAATTCTTTGAAGTTGCTCCAATTTGAATTACCCAATTATTTTACAAAAGAGTATCTGTTAGACCATATTATTAGTCTTGTAAACAAGAATCATCATCAAAAACTTGCCCGAATAAGACTCGTGATTTATCGAGGAAATGGGGGATTGTATGATGCAGAAAATCATTTTCCCAATTGCTTGATTCAATCTTGGGAATTAAATCCTGCAAATAATGTCTTGAACGAAAATGGACTGATAACAGATGTTTTTACAGGCGCAAAAAAGGTAGGTGATGATTATTCTGGGATAAAAAGCAATAATTATCTTGGCTATGCAATGGCTGCACTATGGGTAAAGGAGCAAAAGATAAATGACGCTTTTCTTTTAAATGCGTTTGAAAGAGTGGCAGATGCAACGATTGCCAATGTGTTCATCATAAAAGGGGATACTATCAAAACTCCACTATTGCAAGAAGGTGGCATCAATGGAATTATGAGAAGAGTATTGATTGAACGATTGCCCACGATTGGTTTAAAAGTAGAAGAAACCTTATTAAGCGTTGATGATTTGTTAGATGCAGACGAACTGTTTTTGAGTAATAGTATTTACGGTATTAGATGGGTTAAACAATTCAGGGAAAGACATTATAACAATGAAAAATCAAAGTTTATTCATAAGAAATTGATTATCCCTATTAATAGCTTGGATTAAAGTTGTAGGTTCTAAGTTCTAAGTTTTATGTTATAAGTTATAATTCGTGAGTGAAGCGAGTTTTTTACATGGTATTAGTTCTATTATAATTGACATTTCAAGTTTTGTCAATAGCGACAAAAAAAACAATAAAGAATTAAAGTTTGTATTGCTCTTTCATCTGATTCATTGCAGTATTCAGAACTTCTGCTACTTTTAAGACTAATTGAGGAGTGATATCCAAATCCATTAAACTCTTCCCATTTCTTTCGATGTTCCGAATATCTTCTTTGATACAAACTAT
This sequence comes from Chitinophagaceae bacterium, assembly GCA_947378615.1. GTDB lineage: Bacteria > Bacteroidota > Bacteroidia > Chitinophagales > Chitinophagaceae > Parasediminibacterium. The sequence continues at coordinate 2,910 of CANCKV010000110.1, forward strand.
TTGAAGGGTATCAATATTGCTTTTTAGGCTATGAGCTTCATCCGCCATTTTTAGCCACTCTTGAGTCTTGCTGTAATGAATCATCATTTCAACAACGGGAGGAACCGAAGAAACAAATGTTTCAGCCATTTCTTTCATAAAATCTTCATCGCCACCTGCCATTTCTTCAATGAGTGAAAGATCATATAAACGTTCGCCTGCAGTACTCATGATAATTAATTGTTTTATTGTTTTCTTTTTTCTAATACAGCGGAAATCAAATTGTAAAGTTCATCTTCTTTAAAAGGTTTACTTAAATATCCATCCATTCCCATTTCTAAATACCTGTTATTTACCCCAATCTGAGTATTAGCAGTCAATGCAATGATAGGAACAGAATTTTTGGTAGGATTGCTCATTTCCCTAATATCTTTTGTTGCCATAATTCCATCTTTATTCGGCATGTGTATATCCATGAGAATTAAGTCGAAATCACTTTTTTCTACTTCAACAACGGCTTGAACACCATCCTGAGCGAAAGTGGTATAAAAGCCCCAACGATTCAACATCGTCTTTGCTATCAGCTTATTTATCTCGTTATCCTCTGCAAGCAGCACCTTTAATGAACCTAATGTATTGTTTACCATAATGCAATCATAAATTCGTACAATCTTAAAACGAAAAAACTATGAAAGTATTGTATGAAAGAAACCAAATTTATAAATATTCTTGAAATCGAATGCTTTTTTTTTCATTATTTGTCATTTTAACTATAAATTCCATAAAAATTGCCAAATCAGTACACAATTGCCAACATAAATTTCTTATTCTTGACCTCCTTCATTTATTTTTGTCTTTATGGAAGTAACAACAGAATTAGTAGAAAAGTTAGCACATCTTTCGAGATTATATTTTACTGAAGAAGAAATGAAAGGATATACATCCGATTTGCAAAATATGGTCTCTTTCGTAGATAAATTAAATGAATTGGATACCACAGGAGTCGAACCAATTCTTCACATGGGAGATGCCTTTAATGCGTTAAGAGAAGATGAGGTAAAAGGGAGTGTTTCTCGTGAAGATGCCTTACTGAACTCACCACTTAGTGATGACCAATTTTTTAAAGTTCCAACTGTCATCAAGAAATAAGATTATCATGCTAAAAAGCATAAAATAGAATTCTATGGAATCAATCATAAGGTTGGAAAACATTGAAAAAGCTTACTTCATGGGCAATCAGGCTGTTCCCGTATTAAAGGGGATTTCGCTGAATATTGCTCCAAACGAATACGTTGCCTTAATGGGGCCAAGCGGAAGTGGAAAAAGTACCTTGATGAATATTCTTGGATGCCTAGACTCTCCTACAGGAGGAAAATATATTCTGAATGGAAAAGATGTTAGCAAAATGCCTGATGATGACCTTGCAGAAGTTCGGAATGCAGAAATTGGTTTTGTTTTCCAACAATTTAATTTGCTTCCACGTTTATCTGCGTTAGAAAATGTTGCATTGCCACTAATTTATGCAGGTGTGAATAAAAAAGATAGACTAGAAAGGGCGATGGAGGCTTTGAAAAAAGTGGGTCTTGCTGATAGAAGTCATCATAAGAGCAATGAACTAAGCGGTGGACAAATACAACGTGTTGCTATTGCAAGGGCATTAGTGAATAATCCCTCTTTGTTATTAGCTGATGAACCAACTGGAAATCTTGATAGTAAGACTTCTGTTGAAGTGATGGAAATATTTGGAAAAATACAAGCGGCAGGTAATACAGTAGTACTTGTTACACATGAAGAAGATATTGCATCCTATGCACACAGGGTAATCAGACTAAAAGACGGAATATTGGAAAGCGACAAAAAAGGAAAAGGGTTTAAAGAAGTATGAGTTATGAAATATGAGTTATGAAATATGAGTGCAATTATTTTATAATAATACATCTTACTCATAACTAATAACTCATAACTTATAACTCATAACTTATAACTCAAAATTCAAAACTTATAACTCATAACTTATAACTCATAACTCATAACTTATAGTTATTCGCTTATAGCCTTTCTTAATATATCAATATCTTTTTCATTGAGGGGTTTATAAAGAAATGCCTGTACCAAAGGTTCCTTAGACGCCCTGATTCTATCTTCAGGATTAATACTTGATGAAAGAACAAAAATCTTAATCCGCTCTACAAAATGAGGATAGGTTGTTGAAAATATCTCCAGAAACTCCCAGCCTCCCATTACAGGCATATTCAAATCAAGTAATATAAGTGCAGGAAGTTTACTGAATGCATCTTCTTCTTTATTAAGTGCTTCAAAATAATCCAACGCAATCTGTCCACTCCAAGCTTCAACAACGTTTACAATCAACTCAGCATCTTCAAACTCAATTTTATGAAGTAGTTGCGTTACTTCATCATCCTCAATTGACAAAATTGTTCTTTGCATAGTTATTTATTTAAAATGTAATGGTGAATGTTGTTCCAATATTTACAGCACTTGCCACTTCAATATTACCTCCAAGTGAAGTGATTTGTGAATGCACTAAATATAATCCAATCCCTTTACTGTTTGCAATGTTATGAAACCTTTGATATAAACCAAATATTCTATCTTTTACCCTTTCGAAATCCATGCCAAGACCGTTGTCGGAAAAAATTAGTTTTGTTTTTCCATCTTTGTCAACGGTTGAAATGATTTGAATAATTGGGTGTCTGTCAGGATGTGCATATTTTATTGCATTAGTAATTAGATTCAAAAAAATACTTTCCATATATGCCCCGTTAAAGTGCACACAGGGAATTACTGAGAAGTCGGCTTCAATTTCTGTTTTTGTCTCTTGAATTGAACTTGCAATAGAGGATTTTATATTATGTAATACTTCTGCAAATCCTACCTCCTTCATAGGAAGGTGCTGATTCTCTTTAATTATTAGAATTTCAATTAAGTCGTCTAATGTATTACTTAAATGATTGGTTGATTTCTTAAAACCTTCAATAAGCGCAATTGTTCTTTGATCGTTAATCTTTTCAGTATTTATAATTTTTGCAATTGAAAGTAGATTAGTTAGAGGAGCCCTTAAATTGTGCGTTGTAATATAGCTGAACTGCTTTAACTCCTTATTATTCTGTAGCAACTCATTCAGCAGTTTTTCTCTTTCTTCATCAGCAATTTTTCTTTTTGTGATATCCCTTTGAATAGACACCCAATGTGTTGTTTCGCCATCTATATTTTTCAATGGAAATACTGAAACACTTGCCCAAAACGTGTCTCCATTTTTTTTGTAATTTATCACACGCATTTTGCCAGGCTGCTTATGATTGATTGCTTCCCGTATTTTATTTCTTTCATCTCTGTCAGTTAAAGGACCATTCAAAACACCCAATGTTTTCCCAACAATTTCTTCGGATGTATAGCCTGTCATTTGTGTAAAGGCCTTATTCACAAACAATACAGGCAACCCTCCATCTTCCATTGGTTTTCCATCCCTAATAATGATTGCTTCTGAAGTGTTTGTAATGACAGTTTCCCATAATTTCAGTCTTTCTTCCTCGGTCTTTTTCTGTGTAATGTCTTGTATGGAACCAATCAGACTAATTACTTTTCCTTCCTCATTTTTAATAGGGAAACCCCTATCAAGAACCGTAATATATTCACCATCAGATTTTTTGAGTCTATATACATTTTGAAATTTATCTATTCTGCACTCAATGATATCATCTCCACTTTGCATTACTCTTTGCAAATCATCAGGATGTATATTCCTAGCCCAATCATTGTTTTCTAAGTCCTGATAATTATAATTACTAAACCCTAGAATACTTTGATAATTACTACTTAGGAACATGGTATTGTTTACCAAATCAGCCTCCCAAATAGCATCAGAAGTAGCAATAGTGGCATATTCATATCTTTTGTTACTTTTTTGAAGATCCTCCTCCACTTTTTTTCGTTCTGTAGTATCAGTGATAAAAGCACAATTCAATTCTAATTCTCCATACTTAATCATATTGGCATTCACCTCAACATCAATTATACGACCATCTTTCTTCTTTTTTTTAGTAATAAATGAAAGTTTCCCTACCTCTCTCAATTCTTGCCAATGAGAAGGCCATATTTCTGCATTAAATTCAGGATCAAAATCAAATATTTTCATCCCATTCAATTCGTCCCGATTGTAACCTAGTAAATCACAAAAAGAGTTGTTGAAATCAAATAATGTGGCATCTTCCCGAATATAAATAATGGATGTAGCTGCATTTCTGAATGAAAAATCTATTAGTTTCAGTTGCTCTTCTGTTTTTAAATTCTCTGTAACATCTCTACAGATGCCTATCAATCCAATAACATTTCCTAAATCATCAAAAATGGGAACTTTTGAAACTAATATGTCAATCATTTCGCCATTTGTTTTCATCACATAGCCATGTTGGTCAATGATGGGAACTTTCTCATGAATTACTTTAATATCTTCATAATATCCATATTCCTTTTGAGGATTCTTAAATATTTCAATGTCCGTCTTTCCAATTGCATCCTTTTCAGACGCAACTTCCATGAACTCAACATCAAGTCTATTCGCCATTAACTTTCTTCCGTGGGCATCTTTAACAAAAACTGAAACAGGCAAATTATCAATCAATGTTCTAAGCATAGAACGCTCTTTGGATAAAGCCCTTTCTGCTTTTTTCCGTTCGGTAATATCTTGAACATAAGCACAAACAGTCACTTTGCTCCCATTAAACCCTGGTTCAGGTCTGCCATACCCCCTTACCCATTTAATTTCATCATTGTCAATAATACGATATTCAATGTCCCAAGTTTTAAATTTTAATCCATCCCTAATTGATTGAAGTAAACGTTCTTTATCTTCAGGATGAACCCTATTAAATAATTGGCGATTATCAGCATTAATTATTTCTTTGTTAAAAGCAGGAAAAAAGGATTTCATCTCTTCATTTACAAAACCAAATTTAAAACTGCCATCTTCATAAACATGTACTTCAAAAATGACTAAGGGAATATTATCAGTAAACCTTTTTAAAGTGGCTTCTTCTGACTTTTTCAATTGACTAGGATATGCATTTTCCTTCCCTTTTTTTGTTGAATTCAATAATGTTGGTAAAGTAGTAGCTATTGCGACAGGTTTCACGTAAATAAGTGCATTGAATTCATTGTGACGATGACCAATTAGTTGAACACTTATAGTATCTAAATTGATTTCTAGTTCAAGTGGAAGGGATGAATTGAAAACCGAAGAAATAAAGTCTTTCAGTTTCTCGTTTGTTTTAGAATCCCATTTATGAAAAAATATGCTTCCCTTTTCAGGAAGAACTTCGTTAAATCCTGAAGTAGATGGGTAAGAAACTGAATTTACCGTTCCTGTTATATCTAATTCTATGACAGCAAGTTCCATATTCTTAATTTATTAAGGGCGAATTGTACTAATTTGTAAAATTATTTCAAGTTTTGCTAACTTTTTATCGTTGATTAAAGTCAAAATTCTTTTGCCTGACAACTTAATATAAAAATAATACATTAAATTAATCCGTAAAAGTAACATTCTTTTAGATAAGAATAATTGTAAAAAAATTCCCTATGAAAAGTTGCATAAAATGCAAAAGTTGGTTTCACAACAAAA
>CANCKV010000111.1 GCA_947378615.1 Chitinophagaceae bacterium
GTAATTCACAACACTATATTCATCAGATTCTTTTAATTTTAATTCCTTAAAAATATCAGTAACTTCAGTATTTAAGCTTTTATTCGATTTTGAAAATTCATATAATTTATGAAGAAATAAGAATCTGAATTTCATTAAATCTTTAATATCCATTTTTTATTTCTTGTATTTAAATAAATCTAACCTGTAAGTTTAGTTTAAAGTAATAATCAGTATCTTTTTTATATATTCTACCAAATTCATGTCGTGAACTACTTGCCGTTTCAAGTTTTGTATTTACAAATAAATATTCTTCAAATTGATTACGATTGTAAATGTGATAACATAAAACATCTCCATTTTCTTTCACAACCAAATATCCACCAGTAGCATCATATACACCATTCCAAACCTTTGAAGGAGTCATACCAAGCGCAACATCAGTAAGAAAGCGCTTTATTTTGTATTCATAAAAATTATGATGGGTGCTAGTGTCAAAATTCATTGGATTTATTTCTTTAATTTTATCTGCTAGATCTTTTATTGAACTAAACTTAGAAGTGAAAAATAAAAGCAAAATTTCAGCAAGTATATTGGGTAATAAGCTATCAATCAAAATCAAATTGTTCTTAAATACGTTTTCTTCCAAATTGACGAAACTTAAATCTCCGCCCGCTTCTTGAACATATAGAAGTCTATCTTTAATCTTACTTCTAGTATCGATTTGATTAATTTTATCAATTTCAATTTGTGTTGGGCTATATGAATTAATTTTATAGATAAAGTTGGTTGTTTTACCAGCATTCAATAATGTTGCTTCACTACCAATTTGTGATTTTATACTAAATCCAAGTTCTGAACTTTTATTCAATTTTTGATCATGAATTACAATACGTATATCTGTTTTTGAAGTAGATTTTGCTTTCAATGAAGTACAATTTATATACTGCATAAATTTTTCAGTTTCTTCAATGGAAAATGTACCCTTTGCACCTTTCATTTTTATTAGCAAACTAGCAGCTTGTTCTGAAAATATCTTAATAGAAGTTTTGATTTCTTCTTTGCCTCCAGAGACTATGACCAAATCACCTTTCAATTCATATTCATAATTTACTCCACTTTCTTCTCTAATGATTTTTATTATTGGATAGAATATCTCCTCAATAATATTAAGATTAGCATCACCTACGTTAAGCCTTTTGTCACTAAGTAATTTAAATAAGGCATATATCTCACTCCATTCTCCTTTGTTTCCTGTTAGCATTATTGGAATTATTATAATTTGTCAAATATTTTTTCAATTATTTTGTTTGCTGTAGCTTGAATTGCTGGAACAGCAACTGAATTTCCAAATTGTTTATATGCAGAAGCATCTGCTACCGGAATTATATAATTATCTGGAAAACCTTGAAGCCTCGCCCATTCTCTTGGAGTCATTTTTCTAATGCCTTCTCTATTTACAATTCCTTTTATATTAGTAGTTGGGTTAAAGTCAGTTATTCTTTTATCAATAACTAAATTTCTTTCTCTACCCATTCCTCCAACTACAATTGAATTTGCTATAGAATCATCATTTATAATTGCATAACCAAATCCATTTCCCTTACTCTCATGCCTTTCTTTGTGATTTATTAATGTTTGTAAATATTGTGTAGATAGATAATATTTTGTTGGTACAACAGAATGCTCTTTTACTTGTAAAAAGGATACCTTTTTGTTAATTGGTTTTGGGTATTCAAATTCTGATATATCTAAATCCTTTCTAAATCCAACAATATAAATTCTTTCTCTTTGTTGTGGAACGCCAAAGTCTTTTGCATTCATTATTTGTGGTTCTGGTACAAAATAATTTAAGTCGTTTCTCAAAACATTTAAAATGGTTTCTAATGTCCTTCCTCCATTATGATTTCTCAATCCTTTTACATTTTCAAGAAAGATTGCTTTTGGTTGTTTTCTTTTTATAATTTCAGCAACATCAAAAAATAAGGTGCCTCTTGTATCTTCAAATCCTCCACGTTTTCCTGCAATTGAAAAGGCTTGACATGGAAATCCAGCACATAATATATCAAAATCATCTGGAATAAATTTTTTAGTATCTTCTTTTGTAATATCTCCAAATGGAATATCTCCAAAATTCGCTCTATATGTTTTTTGAGCTTCTTTATCCCATTCACTAGTAAAAACACATTTACCACCTAAATTTTGCATTGCCAAACGAAATCCACCAATACCAGCAAATAAATCAATGAATTTAAATTTAGGTTTGTTTATGGATGAAAATGGAACATTTTTAAGTTCGAAAAGCAAATACTGTATTGCTTCTTCTGCGACAATTGGTAAATCATACTGTTCATTTTGATAGTTTACAAGCTCATTAATATAGCTTAAAGCATCTTCTTCAAAATGTTTAGCAACTCCATTACTGATATTGTGCAAGTAATGTGTAATTACTGCTTTTTTATGATTAGAATCAGTTTGTTCGACTAATCTTATTTTAAATTGTCTGCCATCAAATTCTTCAATACTTAATCTTTCCTTAAAATCCATTTTTATCTTTTAAATTTTTCTCTATAAGAAAAATAACAGTGCAAAATAGAGAGTAATATCTATAATGAAAAGTCTTTTTTTGATAAATGATTTATAAAGCATTATTTCTCCCAAATATTTCGTTTAATTGAAATTCTAAAAACTCTTTTCAAGTTTAATTACTTTACAATATTGACATTTTGCTTCTTTAATTTCTCAAATTGTTATGAATAATACATTTACTATTATTTCTTCTTTAATCCTTTATCAAATGAAGTATCAACTTAAAGAATGAGCAATCGCACTAAGGGAGTTAACACGTAATAGATTTAATGGAGTATAAATAAAAACGAGAAATGCACAATACTCTCATTTTCGAGGAGCATAATAGTCGATTATTCCTTCTAAATAATTCACATGTCTTTCTTAACTTAAATAGGTTTTATACTATCAGGCAATATTGGTAAAAGACCTTTCCTGTTAAATATTAAAGAAAGTTTGTCAAGTATATCCGTTATCATAGGATCATTTATTCGCTTTATTAGTTTCCAACTTGAAAGGTCTTCTTTACTTATAAATGTTAGGTCCCTGTAATCAAGAATTATTGTTTTTCCATCTTTACTTGAAAATGGCAATGTATACAAGTGTTCTATAAATCCGCGAGATTCTTTTAAATTCTCTTTATTTCTCCACTTATTTTTTGATTTACCAACTCTCATAGCATGAATTGGAGCAATATTTTCTAATTCATAGTCAGAAGGATTATAATTTGACGGAAAAGTATTTTCGTTTATCTCATACCCAAATAATACTTGATAGTTTATGAATTTGTTTTGAGCTAAATCACATTCAGGGGTAACTACTATTGCATATTCAACATGGCTACTATTTTTCTTATAATAGACATTACCAGTCCAAATAGGATGTTTATCTAAGTTGCCATTAAAATTATTGATATAATTAACGCAACAATATGCTTTAATTGCTAAATCATTGTCAATTGGAGTATCTAAGTGAGAGTTATTGTAGTTTGAATTAAGTAAATGTTGCTTTATTATTGATAAAAATATCGTTGATAATACAAAACTCGACTGTGTTGAAGTTTCCGCAACTAACGTTTTATATATTTTGTTCCATGTCCTTTTTTCAAAATCGATTAATCCTTCAAATGCCTCATCTCTAGCCCTATTTAAAAAACATTCAAAATCATAAACTAAATCTAGGGAAAAGTTACAATCCCTTAACTCTTGAATAATTTGAGTCAAGTTATTTTGAGTCTTATCGAATACCTTGAAAGAACTATGCTTTTTATTAAAGACAGCTGACTCATTTTCTAATTTTGGTTTAATTTCTTCCCAAGCATCTGAATGAGCGGAATTAATTAGTAGAAAAAAATATCCATACCGCTTGATTGCATTTTTCAAGATATTTAAGATTAAAGGGATGTCTTCATTTTCATCAACTTCACCGTCATTATTTAAATCCAAATCTAAAACTAACAATCGAACATTGTCATAGTTATTGACAGTTTTAATAACATCACTAGAAAACGTAGTATTCGTAATAGATACAAAAGGAATATAATTAGTCTCAAAAAATAATTTTAGAGCTTTAAGTGGTTTTTGCTGTACTGCTATATTCGCTTTTGTGGAATTTTTTTTGTACACTAAATCAAATTGGTCATCTATAATCATTGCTATTCCTGGAAAGTTAGCCATATAAGATAAATTTATTTATTAAAAAATCATTTCTATTGTTGCACCATCACTATTATATCCAATTAAATGACCACCTAGACGTATCATTATTTCATTTACTAAGTATAAACCAAGACCTAGACCATCTGTTTTCTTACTATAATAAGGTTCGGTTAGTAATTCAAATGGGTCACTAAAACCTGGTCCATTATCAATAACTTTTAGGAAAAACTTGTTGTCCATATTCCTTCCAATTTCTAAAGTTATTTTAGCTTTAAATTCCTCTTTTTTCTGCCTATGAGCAATTTTGTTTGCTCTAAGCCAATAAATAGCATTGTCAACTAAATTAAGCACAGATGTATTAAGTAAACCAGGTACTGCTTCAACCTCAATGTCTTTATCCCCGATAATTTCATACTCAATAAAATATTTCTCTAGGTCTGCTTCTTTTAATAGTCTTATATTATTGGCTACTTTTAAAAGACTTACCTTTTGCTTTTTTTGCTTAGACATTATGGAGGACACTGCTTTTATTATGTCCTCTGTATCATTTAGCTGTTTTGCTAGCTCCCTTAGGTACTTATCTTCTAAGGATGCATTTCTTTCAATGTCCTCAATAACATGTTTAATTGATGATAGCCTCAACTTCATCTCATGTATTGGGATACTATAAGATATTCCAATAGCAGCTGCCATCATATATCTTTCTAAAATGTCATTAATCTTACCTTGATAAGATTCCTCAATTATATCTACTGATTTTTTATAAAGTTCGGTATGCGAGTTTTCAGCAATTCGGTTTCGAAGTTCATTTATATTGTCGGTTACTATATCTACTGACGTCTTTTTAGTAGCAACAGTATCAATTTTTATTTTATCAGCCTTTCTTTCTGTAGCAAATAATTTCAAGGAGGCACGGACTAATCTATAAAATTGTTCATATTGTTCATTTATAATTAATCCTTCTCTATTTGATTGGTCTTTCAATGATGAATTATGAGTTGAAGATACATGCACAATTCCAAAGATTTGGTTTCTTGAAACTGGTCTTTCTTTGGGTGCATTCAATCTAGTTGCATCTAACTCTAACCAATCATTATCCGGTTCTCCATAAGGCCAAACACGAAAGTTATCCCGATAAATTCTAACACCACTGTTTGGCTTTATTATGTTTTTGTAATAGTCTGCCAATCCGGCAACTTTAAGAGCAGCAGTATCTAAATCCCAAGCATAAAAAGAAACTTCAAACTCACCTGGAGCATTAAGCTTATTAATTGGATGTTCCTCAAACCAATTAACATCATAAAGGGTTAAATTACTTAAAACTGGATCTTTAGTTTCTCTTTTAATATCATGATAGTCAATTCTATCAAAAGTATAATTATAAAGGATACTCCCATCTTCTCCAATAATAGCAGTGAATTTGTAAAAAGCAGTATCTAAAACACTTGCAAGATTTTTTAATTCACCAAGTTCTGTATTTAGCTTAATATCATCTGAAGAAATATTTATTTCTATCCCAGGGTCAGTTGTATCTTTTTCTTCATGAAATATTATTCTTTCAGGTTTTACAGGAGATTCAAGTCCTCTAATCTTTATTACAGCCTCTCGGACTGATGCAAAGTTTTTCCAAGGAGTGATATTTGTAATTTTAATTAATGTACCAGACCCTCCAATGAAAATTTGTGGTTTTCTCCTTTTTACAATAATGGGGATTTCATCTAAATATTTATCCTCTGTAAAACTATTCCAATCAATTTGTACAACTGTTTCGTAGTCTAAAGGAGCAGTACTAAAATCTTTCTTGGCTCTTGTAACCATTTCAATACTATTTCCCAATCTATGAGCTGCAAACCTACCAATCCCTTTTTCTCCAAGTAATCTTCTTCTAAAGCAAGTACTGAAATGTTTATCACTATCATTTCTTTTATCAGGGGTTGCTGGTTCAAGCCAAACATTGATAATTTTTTCATAGGACATACCAAGCCCTGAATCTTTTATAATTATCTCACCATTATTTGAAAATATGTTGTTTAGTTCAATTTCAATTTGCAAAGCATCTGCATCATAAGAGTTCTTTATAAGTTCAACCAAAGCAATAACATCGTTCGATATTAACTCTAAACCAATTGTTTTAATAATTCTAGCCCTTGGTTTAAAAGAATGTTTTGAAGATTCTAAAATTTGATTTTCATATTTAATTAGACTATTTGTATCCTCTTTATTTAGATTAACTTCCTTTAAAAAGCTGTCAATTTCTGTTTCATCTACCAATCTAAACCCTAAGTATTCATTCTCATTCTTTTTTGAAATTATTACTAAATCATCTACATTAAAATGTTTATCTAACCTAGTTATTCTATATTCATTCCTAGACCCTTTCCCATAATAAATAAAGCGTGCATCTGCCACAGTTCCGTCAAACCAATTTATAGTAGATAATTTTTCTTTGTTATTTCCTTTTATACCTGGTTCATCGAATAAAAGTTTGATTGAATTCTTAGGAATATATAGACCTCCCTGATGACCACCAGTATCACCTGCATCATTTGGAGAAATAAATTTGCAAAAACTATATTCACATTCTTTTACAGCCTCAATTGCTGCTTCTAATTGATTACTCATGCAATAAGTTCTAATTGTTCATGTAATTGATTCTGTCTTTCATTTGCCATAAGTACATTTACAATATTAGCTGCAACCGCAGTAATTACTGGTACTGAAACTGAATTTCCAAGTTGCTTATAAAGTTGCATAGAAGATACAGGGTGTTTATCCATATCATTATAAAGAAACTCAAACTCTGGTGGAAATCCTTGTAACCTGTAAGCTTCTAATGGAGTAAGTCTTCTTGGTCTTTTATTTCCTTCTTGTGCTATTAATATTTCTGCCCCATCTTTATAATATCGTGCTGAAAGAGTTCTTGTTATTTTATTTATAAATGGTGGTTCAATCAAACAAAATCCAAATCCATTTCCCTTTTTAATGTGATTTTGTTTATGGGTTTTCAATGCTTCCCAAGTGCCATTAGTTACTGTATATTTATCGCCATATTTACGATCAATTTCATCTACTGATTCTAATATATCCTCAAGTTCAAATAACCTTCTTTCCGGTTTAGGAGGAAAAATATTTTTCACTTCGTCTTCCAAATTTAAGTCTTCCCTAAACCCTACAATATATATTCTTTCTCTATGTTGTGGCACCCATGAAGCAGAATCTATAACCTTATTACTTATATGGTATCCTAAGCTCCTAAGGGAATCTTCTATAATGGCAAATGTTCTTTGTTTGTCATGACTTTTAAGATTCTTAACATTTTCTAATAAAAATGCTTGAGGTTGCTTTATTCTTAGAATCTCTTTTAATTTGAAAAACTCTGTGCCTTGGGTAGGATCTTCAAATCCGTGTAAACGACCTAAGGAATTCTTTTTAGATACACCTGCCAATGAAAAGGGCTGGCAAGGAAATCCTGCCGTTAATATATCATGGTCAGGTATAGTTGCTGGAATTATATTAGTAATATCACCAAAAGGAGTTTCTCCGTGTAAGGCTTTATACGTAATTTGAGCATACTTATTCCATTCAGAAGAAAATACACAGTCTGCCCCAGCAGATTCAAAAGCAAATCTTATCCCCCCAATTCCTGCGTATAAGTCAATAAAATCCATGTATTTATTTGAAAAGTGGTGAGTTAAAAAAAGTGGATAGGGATATGCCCAAGCCTTTGGTTATTTTCTCTAATGTGTTGATTGAAATATTTTTTCTTCCTTTTTCTATATGATTTAGGTAAGTTCTTTCCATGTCAGCTTCATAAGCAAATTTTTGTTGAGAGAAACCTTTTGCCTTCCGTAATTCAACGATTCGTTCTCCTATTTTTTCAATTGTTTCAGGCATTTATCAAAATTATTTACTGTGTCTTATAAACCTGCATACTATAGGACACAGCAGCCGGCATTGTATAACTATTTACAATTTTATTGAAAGTCACATAATTCACCCAAACCAAATAAATCACCCTAATCACTTTAATCACAAATTCGCAAATCAGAAACCCTTCAACATCCTAAAATCTATAAATCCTAAAAATCCTAATTCAGCCCCCCCCGCAACACCTCTTCGCTACACCCCCTCCGCAACACCCCCTCCGCAACACCCCTTCAGGGGACCTACCCTTTACCCAAACTTTATTTATTCAGAAGGATAATAAAAGATGATAAAATTCGTTTTAATTAAATGACATTTATCAGAAAAATATGGAAGGGTTAACATTAACAGATTTTCCTTGTTTGCAATTAGGTAATACGTGCAGGAAC
>CANCKV010000112.1 GCA_947378615.1 Chitinophagaceae bacterium
AAGCAAATGCTGCTATCGCTTTGGCCGTGTTGCAACCGGGTGATATTACATTGGGTCTTGACCTTAGCATGGGAGGACATTTAACGCATGGTAGTCCTGTAAACTATAGCGGTAAACTTTACAACGCTAACTTTTATGGCGTAGTCAAAGAAACAGGGTTGGTTGATTATGAAATGTTAGAAAAACAAGCCCGTGAACTTAGACCAAAATTAATTATCTGTGGTGCAAGTGCCTATAGTCGTGATTGGGATTATAAAAGAATTCGTGCAGTAGCCGATGAAGTGGGTGCATTAGTTTGGGCAGATATTGCACATCCTGCTGGATTAATTGCCAAAGGATTGTTGAATAGCCCATTTGAATATTGTCATTTTGTTAGTTCTACCACTCATAAAACCTTGCGTGGTCCACGTGGTGGTGTCATCATGATGGGCAAGGATTTTGAAAATCCTTTTGGTCTCAAGGATCCAAAGGGAAATGTCAGGATGATGAGTAGCCTTTTGGATTTGGCTGTTTTTCCTGGAATTCAAGGAGGACCATTGCAACACGTCATTGCGGCAAAAGCAGTTGCCTTCGGGGAAATATTAACAGATGAATTCTTAGTTTATCAGCAACAGGTACAAAAGAATGCCCAAGCGATGGCAAAGGCATTTATGGCCAAAGAATACCATATTATCAGTGGAGGGACAGACAATCATTTGATGCTTATTGATTTGCGTAATAAGAACATTAGCGGGAAAAAAGCGGAACAGGCTTTGGTAAAAGCTGATATTACTGCCAACAAAAACATGGTTCCTTTCGACGATAAGAGTGCTTTTGTTACTAGTGGAATTCGTTTTGGGGTTCCAGCTATCACCACAAGAGGATTATTAGAAGCGGATATGCAATTTGTGGTGGATGCAATTGACAAGGTACTTACGCATGCTGATGATGAGGCCGCAATTGTCGCTGTGAAAAAGCAAGTAAATGACTTTATGACTCAATTCAAATTATACCCTGAACTATAATTTGATTAGCGAAATGGAATTGTTGTAGCAGGTCTTTAAAATGTCAAATTTATTTTGACAATCATCAACTGAATTATTATGATACAAAGAATACAGAGTATTTGGCTTTTGTTAGCGACTGTTTTTGCTTTCATTACTATAAAAGAGCCTTTTTTTATTTTAAACGGCATTAACCCTGCAGTTACTTGCAAAGTAGTAAACGGTTTTGGTTATTTTACGGCTCAAAACAATGTGTTTATATTTATACTTACTGTAGCGATTGCATTAGCTTCATTAGTCACCGTTTTTCTTTATAAGGATAGAAAGAAACAGGTGTTCATCACTAGTTGTATTGCCCTTGCGGCTATAATTAATATCGTTCTTTATTTTGCCCAAGTAAAAACTTTTGTTGCCGGGCAATATGAATTGTCATTAACCTCGTCCATAACTTTTCTTATTCCCATCTTATTATTACTTGCCGTAAGAGGGATTTGGAAAGATGAACAGTTAGTAAAAAGTGCAGATAGACTTCGTTAGTTATTAAATCAAATATGAAGTATGAAATGTGAAATATGAGTTTGAATTTATATTTATATTCATATTTTATATTTCATACTTTATATTTCATAACTCATTCTAAAAAGAATTATGCTACATATAAGTACGCGGGGACGGGAAATGCCGAATTCCCCTATTAGAAAATTAGTGCCTTATGCAGAAGCTGCCGTGCAGCGTGGATTAAAGGTTTATTACTTAAATATTGGTCAGCCTGACATTGAAACTCCTCAATTGATGCTTGATGCCGTGCGAAATAGTGATTTTAAAATATTGGAGTACGGTCATAGTGCAGGAAATGAAACTTATCGTAAGAAGCTAGTAAAATACTATAAAAGTGTCGGAATTGATATTGAATATAATCAGATATTGATTACCACAGGTGGCAGTGAAGCATTGCTATTTGGTTTTATGGCATGTTTTGATCCAGGAGATGAAGTCATCATACCCGAGCCCTTTTATGCAAACTATCATGGGTTTGCTGCTGAAGCAGGTGTTGAAGTGGTTACGGTAACCTCCGATATTTCAACTTCGTTTTCATTGCCACCTATTGAGGAATTGGAGAAAAAAATAGGACCTCGGACAAGGGCAATTGTTATTTGTAATCCTAACAATCCAACAGGATATGTTTACAGTAAGGAGGAAATGGAACAATTAGGTGCCATGGTTTTGAAGCACGATCTCTATTTGTTTTGTGATGAAGCCTATCGTGAATTTAACTATGAAGGCGAAATTCCCACCTCCTCACTAAGTCTTCAAGGTATAGATAACCATGTGATAATGGTGGACACTATTAGTAAAAGATATAGTGCTTGTGGAGGAAGAATTGGTGCATTCGTGACTCGAAATAAGGAATTGATCGATACAGTTATGAAGTTTGCACAAGCAAGACTATGTCCTCCTGGATTTGCACAAATGGCAGGAGAGGCTGCACTAGATTTGCCAAGCGATTATTTTGATATTACAAAGGCTGAGTATAAAAGTAGAAGGGATTTGATTGTTTCACGTTTAAATGCAATGGAGGGAGTCAATTGTCCTAAGCCTAGTGGCGCATTTTATTGTTTTGCAGAATTGCCAATTGATGATGCCAATCAATTTTGTCAATGGCTATTAGAGTCATTTAATTATAAGGGGGCTACTCTAATGCTTGCACCGGGTACAGGGTTCTATGCAACCCCGGGATTGGGAAAAAAAGAAGTCAGATTTGCTTATGTTTTGAATAAAACTGATATAAATGCTGCTATGGATTGTCTGGAAGCAGCTCTAATACAATATTCTGGCAAATAAATTGCATGGGATAATAAATAGTTTCGAAATTGTTATAGTGCAGCAATTGATGGCTAAATCGCATCTGTAGTTTTGAACAACATTTATTAGCGTTTATGAAAATGGCATTTAAATACAACTTGATAGTTTTAATAATGATTACATTATTAGATGCTGTGTGTACAAAATCAGATGCACAGAGCTATCATGCGCTGAATGGCTCACCCTATTCTGGTGTATTGAGTAATTTTGTTAATCCTGCAAGTGCTGTTAATACTCCTTTTCAAATGGACTATTCAGTTTTTGGATTTCAAACAAATAATTCAAATAATGGAATCGTTGTCAAGAATCTTACTAAAGCAAATCTTACTCCTAAAAATATAAACAATATCACTTTTCAGCCTACAAATGGGTCAGGTTCAAGAAAAATTGATGATAATTCGGATGTGCATTTATTCAATATCCGTTATTCATTGGATGAAATTCAAAGTGTTAGTTTCGGCATGCGGTTAAGAACCTATAATCATATTTGGGCTTCCCCTTTTGATTATAATCCTTCAATAAGAGATTTTAATTCCTTTTTGAGTAATAATTCAGGGAATAGTTCGAGACCCTTTAATTTGAATGTGACGGATGCAGCTTGGGCAGAAACGAACTTTGGTTATTCACGAATATTAACTGACGATCAAGACAATAGACTATCGGTAGGCGGAACTTTACAAATTTTAAGGGGGTTATCTGGAGTTGCTTTTGCTTTGAATGATGTAACCTATCAATCACAACCTAATAGAAATGTTATTACAAATGGTAGTTTGACAAGTCTCTATTCAGCTAATTATTCTGCAATGGATACACAATATTCCACTATGCAAAACTTTCATAGATTTAGGGCAGGGGCAAAGTTTGGAATCGGTGCTAGTATTGGAGTCGAGTATATTGTCAAAAAGAATGTTTTTGATGAACCCTATAGCCCACAAAACTATTATTGGAAATTTGGAGTTAGTATCATGGATATTGGTAGCAATAATTTTCGAACCAATCAATATTCGTTTAATGTCAACTCTCCTAAGGACGGATTGACTGATACAGCTATCCTCAATAGACTTCATAGCCCTTATGATTCTGTTAGTAATCTTACTAATATCTTATGGCAAACATTTAATAAGGGTTCTCATCTAAATTTGACTAATTCGAAATTCAAGATGAGCTTACCTACAAGGTTGGTGCTGACTATCGACAAGAGCTTAGGGAATGATTTCTATATGAATTTAATGGGGAACATTAATTTTTATTCTCAAGAAATCACAAATGTTTTTAGATTGAAGACGGCCGATCTGAATCGACTTATTTTAACCACCCGTTGGGAAACAGATAAGTGGGGCATCTATATTCCTCTTGAATATACAGAAAACAATAAAATTCTAATTGGTGGAGCCGTAAAACTTGGACCCCTAGTTTTTGGGTTACACAATATCAATTGGCTTCAACATTCTAGACTCGAAGAATTTGAAGGAGGGGGTTATCTAGCATTGCATTTTACACCTTCCCTTAAAAAGAAGCATCACTATCTTGATTGTTTTGATGGAACTTATAGCGATAAAAGTGAATAGTGACTAGTGTATTAGAATACACGGAATGTCTAGAAATTGAAACTTTTGAATATTATATTTATTTGTTATTCTTTTTCAAAAAATCGATACTGCTTAGAAATGAAATCTTATAGAAACTTAATTGCAAATTCTCTTAATCGATAATATTATTCCTTTACTTTGTTTTGATGAATTATCTGCAACTTTTCTATTACGCTTTTGATTATGGTAGTCGTATTTATAAACAATTGATGTTTATAAAGAAGTTCTTGTTGCCAATAGTAGATGAGGAGTGTAATCGATTTAATTTTCATCCTTCAAAAAGAGAAGCGGATAAGATTAAATTTTATTATCCACTTTTTAATCATGTGGTTAATTGTGAAAACTATCTTACCATTAAGAATCGTGGTCTCTCTAAAATTGAAACTGAGCGCTTAGGATATATCAGTGTTTGGGCTACTCTTTACGACGATTTTATTGATGAAGAGAAATGGAGTAAAGAAAAACTTGTAGAGATATTCGAAAAAAGGCTTCCTGCAAATGAAAGGACGCCAAAGATGGAAGTCTTCATGGCGATGGATGATAAGCTTAAAAATATATTTAAGCCCACTCCATTTTATGAAAGCAGTTTAAAATTGGCAATCGATTGGCAAATTGTTTCTTCCATACAATTGAACAAGAACATCACATTGGATGAAGTATTGCATATTTCTGATGTAAAATGTGGCAATAGTTCCTTATTGTGGTCTAGTATTTTGGATGAGAATTGGACAGAACAGGACAAACGTTTTATTTATCAAAGTGGCTTTGTAGGGCAACTTGTAAATGATGCCTTTGATGCCTTTAAAGATATTCAGGACGGTGGTTATACTTATATACGTAAAACAAATTCAATAGGAGAGGCTAAAGCAATCTTTTTAGAAGCCTGTCGTGTCCTCAATCAAACCATTATGAGTTGTGATGCCCCCTTAAAATACAGACAGAAAACGATTAGACGAATGGCTTGTATTCATGCTTTTGGATTAGTAGCATTGCAACATCTTGAAGCTATTGATAAAAAATATCCAAAACCAGTCGATTGGGAAAATGTAAAGCGCAGCGACCTAATTACTGATATGGATTTATGGAAAAACAGAGTAAGAATATTTAAAAATGCCATCTATTTGTCTAAGATTTGATTTCTGACAAAAATATCATAACAATACATAAGCAGAAATGGAAGCTTGAAATTGTAAAAATCCAACTTACATATTCATTTTACCTTCTTGAATTCCCTGTAGTGAGTCCATTAAAATTGCGAAAGAAGGGTTTAATATGATTGATAGTGGGATTGGAAAGTCATCTTGCCACTCACTGTAGCAGGTTTGCTGTATAGAATAGCAGGCTTGCTACAGTAACTAGCAATCTTGATGGAGTGAGTAGCAAGGTGAAAAACTGATTCAGCGATACGTCTGACCAAATGAGATGTCTTGCTAGCGTGAGTAGCAAACTTGCTATTCATACTAGCAAACCTGCTTGGCAGTCCATCAAGCTTACTATTTTCAGTAGCAGGCATGCTAGAATGAGTAGTAAGGCGGATTATTTGAATTCATACTCGGTTTGTATGCAGATTACGCTCTATAATTCATTTTTTAAATACAAAGTCTCAAAGAGTCAAGAACATAATGCCAAGTTTAAGTTGTCTTTTTTCATCAATATGCCTCTCAGCAACTTCGAGTATTCACTTTTATAACACATGATTCATTTTCAAAGAAAAATGAATGGCGAAAAGCGAAAGGTTGCAATACAGTATAACTTAGAAACACTTAAAAAAGAAAACCTGCTTACACTTTTTAAGCCTTTAGTGTCTAAATATTTGCTGCAATCATTAATGCCACCCTTTCTCCATCCATCGCCGCACTTACAATCCCTCCTGCATAACCCGCCCCTTCGCCACAAGGATAAAGATGTTTTATTTGAGGATGTTGCAAACTATCCGCATCTCTCGGAATACGAACCGGTGATGAAGTTCTGCTTTCGGTAGCTACCACAACAGCCTCATTTGTGTAGTATCCCTTCATCTTTTTGCCAAATGCCTTGAATCCTTGCTGTAAAGTTGTATGAATAAAGGAAGGAAGGGCTTCGCTTAAAGACACCGCATTCAATCCAGGCAAATAACTGCAATCTGGCAAGGAAGAGGATTGCTTTCCAATACAGAAGTCTTCTAATCGCTGTGCAGGTGCGACAAATTTCCCACCACCTGCTCGATAACATTGTTGTTCCACCGCTTCTTGAAATACCAATAATAATAAAGGATTATCTTCTTTTAAATCTAATTCTTTGTCTTTCAGTTTACCATTTTCCAAAGCTTTCTTGCAATAATAATAGGCATCCTTAATTTCCACACCGACCACAATACCACTGTTAGAATAGGGATTATCACGTTTACTTGGACTCCAACCATTAACCACCAATTCATTTTCATTCGTTGCAGCCGGGGCAATGATTCCTCCCGGACACATGCAAAAACTAAAGACACCTTTACCATTCACTTGTTCGACCAAACTATAAGAAGCAGGCGGCAGATGTTGACTACGAGAAAGTGTTTTAGAAGGAGGAAGACTATATTGAATACTATCAATTAAGGCCTGTGGATGTTCCGCCCTAACACCGAGAGCAAATGGCTTTGCCTCGATGAGGATGTTTTTTTTATGCAATAGATGAAAGATATCTCTTGCCGAATGTCCCGTTGCCAAAATAACTGCATCTGCATGAAGGGTAGTTCCTTTTGAGGTAGTTACCCCCTTGATTGTATTGTTTTTAATAACAAAGTCTGTCACTTTTTCTTCAAAGAAAAACAAACCTCCTTGTCCAAGTATTGTTTCCCTCATAGCGGTAATAATCTGAGGAAGTTTGTTTGTGCCAATATGTGGATGTGCCTCATAGAGAATTTGTTCGCCGGCACCAAACTGAACGAAGAGATTAAGAATCCGATTGATATCTCCACGTTTATTGCTACGGGTATATAATTTCCCATCACTATAAGTACCTGCTCCACCTTCGCCAAAACAATAATTGCTCTCAGGATTAATGACACCTTCCTTATTTAGCAAGGCCAAATCCCTTCGTCTTGCCCTAACATCTTTACCTCTTTCTACGATGATAGGTTTAATACCTAATTCTAATAGTTGCAAGGCCGCAAAAAGTCCTGCCGGACCTGCGCCCACAATGATGACGCTTTTAGTTGCATTCGTAACATCTTTAAAAGATACCGTAGTCAAAATTCGCTCAATAAAGGGTTCATTGATAAACACCATTAAAGTTAGATTAATCCAAATCTGACGGGGGCTACGGGCATCAATAGATTGTTTCAATATATAAA
This sequence comes from Chitinophagaceae bacterium, assembly GCA_947378615.1. Taxonomy (GTDB): domain Bacteria; phylum Bacteroidota; class Bacteroidia; order Chitinophagales; family Chitinophagaceae; genus Parasediminibacterium. Next base: position 7,755 of record CANCKV010000112.1, read on the forward strand.
AGCCGGTAATTGAACTAGCTTTTATACTTATAGATTCAGCAATGTGCCTAGAGATTGCAATATTGTTTGAAACTTCGTGGGGCTTTACCTTGATAGAAAGAGTTTGTTGCATAATAGTCGGAAGCTAATTTTTGTTTACACAAAAGACTCAGGGAATAATTAACCTTGTCATTCCTAGCAGTTTACCTTTTGTTTCAAGTGGTAAAGAATAAATACAAAAGAAATTGCCACAATATAAAAGTATATCGTGGCAATTTCTTTCGGTTGAACTAAGTGCTTAAAATGGCAAATCATCTGACAAATCACTCGGGGGAGGCGGGATATTGCTGTAGTTAGATTCAGGAACTGCTTCTTGCTGCCCCAATTTCACTGTTTCAATTCTCCATGCATCAAGGTTAGTAATGTAATTTTCTCTACCATCCTTAACCCATTTTGTTCCTCGAAGGTTAAAACTAATTTTCAAGTCATCACCAATACTATATCTATCCAAAAGTGCGGTTTTATCTTGTACACACTGAAACTTAACATAGTTTGTAATTATTCTACCATTTACATCTTCACTTTTTTCAAGTACAAACTCTCTTGTCTTAAAAGTTTCAGTACGCTGAATCGTGTCAAATTTGGCTGCAAGCTTTCCTGTAATTTCGTAACTCATATTTGTTAATTGTTGGCG
>CANCKV010000113.1 GCA_947378615.1 Chitinophagaceae bacterium
CTCAATTGATTTTTGATTCCCGAACCATAAGTGATACTATTGCCAATACAAGCAATCTTGATGACTTTGTTTTGTGCAGAAACGAAAAGTGTGAACGAAGTAAAAAAGGAAATTAGGAAAACTGTCTTTATTTGATAAGAAAATGAATATTTAGCCTTGCCATTCCCTACAACCATCATAGAATTAATCATACCACTATTTTTTTTATTGAAGATTCTTAAGTTGTGAATCTTTTGCAATAGTACATTTTAAAAATAAATCCTTCTGACTTTGTTTAATCAATAAGGATTAATGGCTTTATTCAGATTCTTATTTTAATAATCTAGGTATTATGAACAGTTGAGTTGTTTTCGATAATTTGCAAAGAATACATCAAAAGCAGTTTTGCTCAAAAAGACTTTCTTATTTGAAAAGAATTGCAAAATGAATGAACCGAAAATGGAATTGGTTAAAAGCAAATGCCTTTGTAAGATTCAAGAAATGCACACTTCTATATAATTCCTCACAAAGCTTTATCACACCTACATTCATTTCTCTATATTTGCCGCACAAAAAAATAGGTTATTAATGTACAGGACACATACATGTGGAGAATTGAGGATTGAAAAAAAAGGTGAAACCGTAACCCTCGCAGGATGGGTACAAACGGTAAGAAAGTTTGGTAGCATCACTTTCGTTGACCTTCGTGATAGATATGGGATTACACAATTGTTATTTTCTGAATCTCTAAACGGGCTATTAGATGCAAACCCTTTAGGAAGAGAATTTGTATTGCAGGCAACAGGGAAGGTGAATGAACGCAGCAATAAAAACCCTAACATTCCTACAGGGGCAATAGAAATATTAGTCAGTGAATTTAAGGTGCTTAACAAGAGTGCAGTTCCCCCCTTTACCATTCAGGATGATACTGATGGTGGTGATGACCTAAGGATGAAATATCGCTACTTGGATTTAAGACGTAATGCTGTAAAACGTAATCTAGAATTGCGTTATGCAGTAAACAGAAGTGCAAGAAATTATTTGCATGAAAATAGTTTCATGGACATTGAAACTCCTTTCTTAATTAAATCTACTCCTGAAGGTGCAAGAGACTTTGTAGTGCCAAGCAGAATGAATGGTGGACAATTCTATGCATTACCTCAGAGTCCACAGACATTTAAACAATTATTGATGGTGAGTGGTTACGACCGATACTATCAAATAGTAAAGTGCTTTAGGGATGAAGATTTGCGTGCCGACCGTCAACCGGAATTTACACAGATAGATTGTGAGATGGCATTTGTGGAACAAGAGGATATTTTGCAAATGTTTGAAGGATTGATAAAAAGGATTTTCAAGGATGTAAAAAATATCGACTATACCGATGTTGTTAAGCGTATTACTTGGGAAGAAGCGATGTGGAATTACGGGAATGACAAGCCCGACATTCGCTTTGGTTTGGAGATTGCCAATCTTAAATTTCCTAAACATGCTTTTCCCACTAGAGAGGCAGCAATACCAAATCCTAATAAAGTAGGTGCTGCAGAACATATTGCCTTGGAAAGTGAGTTCGCAGTATTCAACGAAGCAGAAACTGTTTTGGCAATTGCCATTCCAGGCTGTAGCGAATACACACGCAAACAAACTGATGAATTAGTAGAGTGGGTGAAACGTCCACAGATTGGCATGAAGGGATTGGTATTTATCAAGTGCAATGCCGACGGAACCTTTAAGAGTAGTGTAGATAAGTTTTATTCGGAAGAGAAATTAAAGGCAATTGCCGAAGCAACTAATGCAAAGGCAGGCGATTTGATTTTGATATTAGCAGGTGCTGAAGAACGTACACGTAAGGCTACGAGTGATTTAAGAATGGAAATGGCAACTCGCTTAGGTCTTCGCAAGAATGATGAATATAAATTGTTATGGGTTCTTGACTTCCCGCTGTTTGAATATGCTGAAGAAGATAATCGGTGGGTAGCACGTCACCATCCATTTACTTCTCCAAAACCCGACCATATTGAAGTAATGATTAACAACAATCCACTGATTGAAGATGCTGCTAAATACTTGGAGCATCCTTATAGTAATATCAAGGCAAACGCTTATGATATGGTATTAAATGGTAATGAAATTGGAGGGGGGAGTATCCGTATTTTCCAAAGAGAGTTGCAAGAAAAGATGTTTGCAGCATTAGGAATGACAGAGGAAGAAGCTAACCATAAGTTCGGATTCTTATTAGGGGCATTCGAATATGGTGCACCTCCTCACGGTGGTTTAGCTTTTGGTTTCGATAGATTGTGTGCCATCTTAGGAGGTAGTGAAAGTATCCGTGATTTTATTGCTTTCCCTAAAAATAATAGTGGTAGGGATGTGATGCTTGATGCGCCTAGCAGTATTGATGACAAGCAATTGACAGAACTTCAGATTAAGTTAGATGTTCGTTTGTAAGAGATGAATTATGAACTATGAGTGATGAGTCTGTTGTTTCATTATAGTTTATTTTTTCATTTATCTAACTACAAAACAAAATATAAAAGAGGCACAAGGAAGATACTATCTTTTACTTGTGTCTCTTTTTTTCTTGATGATGTTTCATCAAGACTTTATATCATAAGAGGTTTGTAACATAAAAGCCCCCGATTACCTTTCGGCAATCGGGGGCTTTTATGTTATTTAGCGAATCAAATCTATTTCTTCACAAAATTCACTCCGCTTACTTTTCCATCTGAAGTCTGAACACGTAGATAATAAACCCCTGAAGCTAATCCACCTACTTGCAAACTAGGATTAGAGGCATCATGCAATGACATTGTCTTAATTACTTTGCCCATATTATCAAGTATTTGAACAGAGAAAATATGAGGGTAATTAACCGTAATTGAATTAATTGCAGGATTAGGATAAACCGAAATCGGTAAACCAACATTAGTAATTGATACTGAAACTATTTTGCTAAAAGTGGAAGTTCCATCTTTATCCAAACTTAGTAAACGGTAATAGTTAATGCCATTTGAAGGTTTGTTGTCAGTAAAATGATAACTATTTGCACTAATTCCTATTGCATCTACAGTACCTATATTAGTAAATGAAATACCATCTGAACTTCCTTGTATGATGAATTTGGAAGTATTCAATTCAGTAGCTGTTGACCAATTGAGTATCACTTTATCAGAAGTGCTAGTCGCTACAAAGTCTTTCAAACTAATTGGTAGTGTTGAATTTAGAATCAAGACTGTAAGAGAATCACAGCCCACACTATTTATGGTATCGAATGTATAAGTACCACTTTGTGTGTAAGTATTTCCATGCCAAGAATATGCAACTGCAGTTGAAATCTTAATGGTATCTCTACTCAATGAGTTTACTGTCAATTTCAAAGTTGCAGCACTATCACAACCTGCTGCATTTGTCAGATGTGTAGTGTAGCTACCTGCTGTTGTGTAGGTTGTGCCATTGAAAGTGTAAGAGCCCCCTGCACAAATACTTACATTTGTGATGCTTGTACTAAGTGATTTAATGGTAAGATTTAAAATCGCTGCACTGTCACAACCTGCTGCATTTGTCAGATGTGCTATGTAGTTACCTGCCTTTGTGTAGTTTGTTCCATTAAATGTATAAGAACCGCCTTCACAGATACTTGCATTAGTAATGCTTGTACTAAGGGACTTAATGTTCAACACTAATGTAGCCGCACTATCACAACCTGCTGCATTTGTAAGATGTGCGATGTAGCTACCTGCCTTCGTGTAGGTAGTTCCATTAAATGTATAAGAACCACCTTCACAGATACTTGCATTTGTAGTGCTTGTACTAACAGATTTAATGTTCAATATTAATGTAGCTGCACTATCACAACCTGCTGCATTTGTGAGATGTGCTATGTATGTTCCTGCCTTCGTGTAGGTAGTGCCATTGAAAGTATAAGAACTTCCTGCACAGATACTTGCATTTGTTGTGCTAGTACTAAGCGCATTCACTGTCAAAATAAGTGTAGCAGCACTATCACAACCTGCCACATTCGTTAGATGAGCAATGTATGTTCCAGATGTAGTATAAACCGAACCATTAAATGGATAGCTAGCATTAGCACAAATTGAAGTGCGAGTGATGCTTGTACTCAATGCTTTTATAGTCAAATTAAGAGTCGCAGCACTATCACAGCCTACTGCATTTGTCAGATGCGCTACATAGCTACCTGCTGTTGTGTAAGTCGTCCCATTAAATGTATAGGAACTTCCTGCACAGATACTTGCATTTGTAATACTTGTACTTAGCGATTTAATAGTAAGATTTAATGTAGCTGCACTATCACAACCTGCCGCATTTTTCAAATGGGCCACATAGCTACCTGCCTTAGTGTAAGTGGTTCCATTGAAAGTGTAAGAACCTCCAGCACAGATACTCGCATTTGAAATAGAAGTTGTGGGTTGAAGAATTTTTATAGTAGCAATTGTATAGATACTGTCACATCCTAATGAAGTTCTGATTGTATCCATCTTAACTGTAGAAGTAGTATAGGTTACCCCATTATATACAACACTGCTACATCCACTCTGCGTTATGTTTTTTGTAGTGGCAGTAGGGCATAATGGTAAAGTAGTAAATGAAAATTGACTTCCATAACTAGTTCCAATACTGTTGGCTGCATAAGCCCTAATATAATAGGTTGTATTAGGTAATAATCCAGTTTGGCTGTAAGTAAATACGCCATTTACTGGATAAGTCCAATGATGATAGAAACTATTAATTGTAGTTGGATTAGGAGTCGTGCTATATACAATACCAGCATCTTTTACAGCATCGCCGCCATTCGATTTTAGATTCCCACTTAACGTAGCTGATGTGGCTCCAATTCCTGTTGCAGCATTAGTAGTTACTGTTGGTAAAGATGCTGTTAAGTTACATGCACTACATTGATCCCAACAAACAGATACAGAACTGTCTTTAGTGGGCAGAACCAATACCCTATTATAATTTCCTGAACCATCAGATACGCCACAATTCAAAATTGAATTACTTAAATCAACCCCTTCATTTTGTCCCCAATCGTTATTTACAAACTTATACAACAGTGATTTTCCTTTAGAAGTATCTGGAATTGTTACAATGATACTCCATTTGTTATTCGCACCTTTTGTCATTGCACTTGTGGCAGCAGTAGGTAGCCAATCAGACATTGATTTTGCACCTATTGTAGCAAAATTGCCTGCAATCCTTATTCCATTGACCCCTAAGATATTTCCAGCAGCCAAATAATTAGTGATGTCAACAGTAAAAGTAACGTTTACAAAACCCAAATAATTAAATCCAGCTAATGTAGCAGTGTTTGTACCATTATTAACACTCACACTACCGCTTGCTCCATTACCCACTACTGCTTTAATTGATGTATTACTATTGACACTAAATGAACTTGCAGCAACACCTCCAAAACTTACAGACATGACACCTATAAAATTGTTACCTGTGATAGTTACAGTATCTCCTTGACTAGCCGTAGTCGGAGTAAAGGATGAAATGGTAGGAACTGTTACTGTACCTGAAGTTTTTGCAATGCCTAATGTATAAATACCAAAAGTTGTATCATATCCACTAGTGGTAACCGTAGTCTTTGCACCAGTACTATTTAGAAATGCTGAGGACTCAGCATTAAAAAGCCCACGGGTATAATGTGCCAATACTAAGGTGGAATCAATGTAATAATCAGGCTTAAATTGGAAACTTAGTTTAGCAAAAGTATCTGTACCAGCTGTATAGTTTGATACAGCCACATTGTAATAAGCAACAGTATCTGCTATTGCGTCCAATTGAGAAGTGTTAATTCTTGTCATATTGGCAACTTTACCTCTTATGTAAGCAGCCGTATATGTTTTTGCCGCAGCAGTTTTAGGTGTAATTACTACATTCTTTGGATAAATATTATTACCGTTTACTGCTCCAATCTGATAGGAGAAAGGATTCGTAGTAGAAAAATTCTTAGCTAATGGCCCACTTACAAAGAAGCTGTCATTTGTAACAGTAGGGAATGTTGCATTTACATCTAGAGTCAATAATCTATTTGTAGATGTGTTTAGTTTGCCACTTTTCAAATAAAATATTCCCTGAACCAATGCAGATGCCTGTAGTGTAGCAGTTGTAGCACTATCTTGATTTATTGCCAAATTATTATAGGTAATACCTGCTATATTTTGTCTCCTTCCTACATAATTAAAGGTAGTTCCTGTTGTGGTTATATTTCCTAAAATGGATGGGCCAGAACCAGTAGTACTTGCATTGAAATTGGCAATAATAGCAACATCGCCCGCAATCGTTTTATTTGAAGGCTTTCTGTCGGCAGAACCAATTGTGATGTTACCCAAATTATTTAGATTAGTTAATGATTTTAATGAAGGAAGGGTAATTACATTACCTGAAATACTTTTTATAGTTGTATTATTTATAAAAATTTGACTCTTCAAAGAATCTCCTGTAAGTGTATTTGGCGGAATATTCATTAATGTAATAGAAGAATCAACCATAGAATAAGAGGTAATATAAATTGTGTCGGGAGCTATGCCCGGTGCATGACCCAAATGATTTATTAAACCTCTGATTGTCGGAGCACTACTAAAAGTAATTACGGTATCACTAATTGCAGTAATAACACTTGATGTATCCAAAACCACTGTACCATTGTTAGGATTAGTAGAAATCTTTTGCCCCACAGCTAAATCTGGATTTGCTTGGTATAAAGTAATAGAATTTGCTGCATTATCAAAATTAGATATTGGAAAAGCCTGTCCATTTGCAAAATTCAAATTACAATAAATTCTTCCTACAACAGATTGAGCATTCAGTCCATTATATCCAATAGTGCTTGTAACAGTCGTTCCATTCCCTGCTACAGTATAAGCAAGTGATTGAGCTCCTGTTGAAATGTCGGAGAAGGTGCCTGCAATATTCACAGTTCCTTTAATCGTGTCAGGAACTGATTTGCTGCCTGAAAAGGTTAGGTTATAATAGTTGCCAGCAGGAATAACTTGTCCACCTGTGCCATTGAAGACTATAGTAGAACCATAGATACTACTTTGTCTAGGAGTAAAAATTCCTGCCACACCAATTGGTGAACTAGGAAAAATCAAGGGTAGGTAATTGGGACCACCTGATGTTAAACTTAAATTATAATAATTTGCAGGTAAAACAATTTGATATCCTCCAGCATTATTACCTCCATATCTAACAGTGCTACCTAATGCCAAATTGCCAAAAGTTATGGTAGTAGTATTAGCAACTTGAAGGATAAGAGTAGCATTTGCCAATACATCAACAGTGGCGGTAATTGCAGATGCTCCTGTAGAAGTAAAAGAAACAACTGAATCGAGAGCTCCCACTACCAATTTAGAGCTAGCACCAGAAATAACCCATGCTTTCCCATTAGTATAGCCATTCGTTTGGATGTTGAAAATCTGATTTGCAGCAGTAAAATTCTTGGGCACTCTAGCTCCTGCGGCAGTCATTGTTCCCGCAGGGTCTGTTGTCCAAGCTCGTGGATTAGAAACGGGTGGTTTTACGATAGCGCCATTCTTTGGATTAATAGAATCCGTTCTTAAATAGAAATTTGTCTGACTGTTTGCTACGAAACTAATCAGCAAAAACAAACCCATCGACATGATTGTCTTTATTGAAAGGTTTATTAACTTTTGGCTTTTCAGCCATTGAGGAAAACTCTTTTTCATAATAAAATTTATTTGTTTAAAATAATGAAAGCCATAAATAATTGAACCGCATATTATATATATAGGGAATAACAATTAATCTCTTGAATAATCTATCAATCTATTTGTATTTATTTATAAATATGTTACCATAATTCTAAAGAGCAACTTTGAAAATCGCAGAAATGTCAAACTCGAATCTTAAAAAATGCCATTGCTTAAATTGAATGTTTTTTATTTGAGAAAATAATTCAGTCGCTAAAAGATTTGTGAAATGAGATAGAAAACAGAAAAATATTATTTTCTGTAACTTATTTATTTCTAGGCAATGCAAATCATATATTAATGACACTTCGCAATTTTTGCCAAAGGTATAATAATCAATAATACAATGAACTGACTTTAATAAGTTTGATAAATGATTGAAGGGTTTATCAAATATTGGTTAAATAAAATACAATTTAAAGACTCTTTTTGGGTGTTTTATCCTATTTATTGCTTTGATAAATTATTATTCATAGGATTATGTCATTATAAGTACACGATAAATTGTGCATCATTTTATCTTAAAGAATTGAAATCATAGTTTTCAACGTCACTTTGTAGGCGGAAGTAAATGGCTTGCGACTATTTCTTTTATCAATGAACAGTATTTTAATCCTTAATTTGTATGATTCTTCTTCTTTATAGTTCCTAATTCCCTTTAAGTAATTGTACTCAACTAATTTTTCATTGAGATTTGATTAATGTCA
>CANCKV010000114.1 GCA_947378615.1 Chitinophagaceae bacterium
ATCTAAAATAGTCAAGACAAACCATAATCTTTACTTGAATCAAAATAAAACCTTGGATTCTTATAAAGATGAAAAAGGGTTTGATTGGGAAAATATGATACTCAGAACAGGAATTGTACAGGCACATAATATAAGTATGTCGGGAGGAACAACAGGTACGAGGTATCGGGTATCGGGTTCTTACGACGATATAAAAGGAATCCTGATTAATACGGGCGTGAAGAGATATACTACCGCCTTTACTTTGGATCAAAAGATTACTGACAAATTGAGATTAGGCACGGTGGTAAACTATACGAATACGAATATTTATGGTACAAATCCTATTTATAATAATCTGAGCGGAGTAATATACAGTGCTTGGTCATACAGGCCAACTGCAGGGTTAAGTGGGCAAAATCTGGTTAATTCAATTTCAGATAGTATCAACTTTGCGAATGGCGTATTTACCAATACCACTATTAACCCATACATTCAAGCAAATAATGAGTTTCATAGCACCGTCAGTAATACTAGCAACGCATCTGTTTCGCTTGATTATTCCCTAAATAATATCATTGGTTTTAAGGTTACCGGCACAATTGGTACCACTCAGTCTATCGACAAAACTTTCTATAACTCAAAGACTAACCAAGGCAATTTGTTTATGAATGCGAGTGGTGGTTTTATCAATGTAAATGGTATTAATGGTGGATTGTCAAATACCCTCACCACTAACAAATATTTCGAAGCATTGATGTCCTTCAAGAAATTTGTTCTAGGTAAATCACAAGATGGGAATGCCATTATTGGTTTCAACTGGCAGGATGCTGTCAATAATTCACGTTCTTTTACTGTTAATAATATCAGCCCCGACAATGAAAATTTGGGATTCAATGCCATTAACAATGGTATTCCAAGTAAACTAACTGTCAACCCCTCATTATGGAGACTCATTTCTTTCTTTGGGCGGGCAAATTATACAATCAGTAATAAATATCTTTTTACCCTCACAGCTAGGGCAGATGGTTCTTCAAAATTTGCACCGGGCAAAAAATGGGGATTCTTTCCCGCCCTTGCTTTCAATTGGAAACTATCACAAGAATCCTTTATGCAAAAGCCAACTTTGAATAAAGTCATTTCAGATATACGGCTTCGTACATCTTATGGCTTGATTGGGAATAACAGGGTTGGCGACTTTAGCTATCTGTATCAATTTGGGATGGTTGGTCAAAATATGGGATACGCATTGAATGATTCCACTTATACGTATGGCGATGTACCCTATTTTCCTGGTAATGCAGATCTTACTTGGGAAACATCTAAGCAACTAGATTTGAGTTTAGACGCCACTCTTTTTAAAAGATTGTCGTTGATTGTCACCTATTACGATAAAAGATCCGACAATACACTGCAACTGGTAAAAGTACCTGCATTTGCAGGCTATATTAATGGGGGGAATGTTCGCTATGAAAATTTGAACAGAGGAACCATCAATAGTGGTTTTGAGATTGCCTTGACAATGCCATTCAAAATTGGCCAAGTCTTTTGTAGTATTGGATTCAACACTACAATAAATAAGAATCAATTGGTGAATACAACATCCAAAAACTTGGCACCCACTACCATTAATTGGGGATTGAATTCAAGACCGGCCTGGATTACGAAGACTGGCAAATCGATCAGCTCTTTTTATGGATATAAATGGGCAGGCGTTTATCAATACACCGATTTCACCAAGCAAGCAAATGGGACTCTTCGACTAAAGGATGGCATTGCAGGCTATGTTCCTACAGGAACAAGTGCTAGTAGTGTACAGCCCGGTGACCCTAAATATGAAGACATCAACCATGATGGAGTGATAGATGCTAACGACCAAACAATCATAGGAAGGGCAGACCCTGTTTTTTATGGCGGGATACCTGTAACAGCCACTTACAGGGCTTTTTCTCTTAACTTTTTGGTTCAATTTGTTGACGGTAACAATATCTTGAATGCCAACAAGGCTATTTTTGAACAAGGTGGATATGCTAACTTTATTAATCAGTTTGCCTCCTACGAAAATAGATGGACTCCCAATAATCCTACGAATGATATACCGAGGCTAAAGCCAAATAGTGGTGGAGACGTTTATTTAAACTCACCTTCTTCCAGATTTATAGAAGATGGTTCATTTATTCGATTAAAGACAATTTCATTGAGTTATGGACTCAATCCCAAAATGATTAAACGTGTTGGCTTAAATAGTTGTCGCTTTATTCTTGCAATTACCAACTTATTGACCTTTTCCCATTATTCGGGTACAGATCCAGAGGCATCAAATGCAAGATTGACTAATAATCAGACAGGTGGTACAGGATATACCTCATTACAGCCGAGTGGTTCTTCTCCGGGCTTACAAAGAGGATACGATTTTACCCCCTACCCGAGGGCAATCACCTATCGGATAGGTGTTAACGTTGGATTTTAATATTTCAAATTTTATTAATTAATTATATATGAAAAAGTATTCAAACATAATTTTAACTGCTGCAATCATCATTAGCCTATCTCTATCAGGATGCAAGAAGGCATTGGATTTAAAGCCTGCTTTTTTTCAACCAACAAATACCACATCAGAAACCCAACTTACCTATCAGCTTGCGGGTGCCTATAATGTCTTGACGAATGATGCCATGTATGGGCAAGGTCTTTGGGGCTACCTTTCTGCAGGTACAGACGAAGGCTTTAGGGCGGGAATAAGTGGTACTACTACGAATTCAATGGCAGAAACTTTTAACATGACTACAACCGACTCCAAACTATTAAACTTTTGGAGCAGTTGTTATATTGGTATTGAAAGGGCGAATGTCATTTTAGATTTGATTAACCAACCTGACATGCCGCAAACCGAGCGAAACAGCATCAAAGGGCAGGCATTATTCCTTAGGGGATTCTATCATTATTTATTGGTATCGCATTTTGGAGGAAATGAAGGGCAAGGGATTGTGCTAAGGCTGATTCCTACTTCAGCTATGCCCACCGATTTATTCATTGGAAGAACACCTTCGGCTACCGTTTATAAACAAATATATTCCGATATGGTGGCTGCCGATAGTTTAGTGCCCGATTTCAGTGTTACCCTATCAACATTAGGCGTTACTAAGGATGCAGTTGAAGGAATATTGGCAAGGATATGCCTTTCTTGGGCCGGCTATCCATTGAATGATGTATCCAAATATGATTCGGCATTGAAATGGTCAACTAGTGTGATTAACCGTCAAGAACATGGATTGAATACAACTCCATATACAACTAGTAATATAATGCCAGTTCCCAAATTTACTTCACCCGCCTACAGTAGGATTTTCATCAACAACATGCAGAATAATGGCAACCATTTGGATATTGCTAATGAAGGAATTTGGGATGCGTCCTTTACTTCAAAATCTAATAACTCAGGCACTTATGCCAATACAGGAATACCGGTTACCCAACAATTAGGGGCTATATTGGGAGTGACCTGTACGAATGCCACTTCAGTGGTGGGCTATTCTTCAGGATCCTATCGCCCATTCCCTTCCTTTTATAACCTATTTGAAATTGGAGATCAACGAAGAGATTGGGTTATTTCACCATTTATTTATCAAGACTCGGGCTATAGTACGACTAAATATCCATTTTTTGGATTCTCCATTATTGACAGCATCGGAAAAGGAAGTGGAGCAATTGCGTCTATAAGCGGTATAAATCCTGATGGTTCAATTGCAAGTATTAACGTTGAAAATGGTGGCAGTGGTTATTCGAGTACCAATCCTCCGGGTGTTTATTTTAGTCTATTGTATTATAATGCAAGTACTTACATTAGACCTAAGCTGACTGCAACTGTTGTAGGTGGCAAAGTGACAGCCATTAACATTGTCAACCCTGGAAAGGGAATAGAAACATTGTTTGAAAGGCCAATAGCCAAATGGAGACGTGAATATGAAATAAACCTACCTCCCGTCCGCCAACAAAACTTTACTTCTTGCAATTTCCCTATTATAAGATATTCAGATGTACTATTGATGGCAGCAGAGGCAAACCTTAATGCTACAACAGGCAATCCGACAACAGGTTTGGAATATTTGAATCAAGTGAGAAGAAGGGCATTTGGTTACACTAATATCGCTACGCCAAACCTAATTGTTGATAAGACAGACTTAACAAAACAACTAATCATGGACGAACGTTCCCGTGAACTTTGTTTTGAAGGGCTTCGAAGAACTGATTTGATACGGTGGGGAGTCATGCCTCAAATCATGCAAAACTTATCTAATGGTATTGCCAATACACTACCTGTTTCAATTGCGGGAACTTCCGTTACGATTGCGGCACCCCTTGCGGTCACGAATTTCTTGACAAGTCCCAAAAAGTACATGGTTTTCCCGATTCCTGATGCAGAAATATCGGCAACAAATAATGTATTGGTTCAGGACCCAAATTGGTAAAATAAATTATAACCTAGAAAAGTATTATGAGAAACAAATTATTGATATTATTAATTGTCACTTTTATATTGGGCTTGCATATTGGATGTAGCAAAAAAATCTCTACGGTTGACAACCCTTCCGATTTCAACGTCATGGTGAATTCAACTACCTATAAAGTAAATGATACCGTGACTTTCAATTTAAGTGGCAACCCGGATGAGATTGTTTTTTACACCGGCGAACCCGGAAGGCAATACCAAAATCGAAATAGGTATATGGCAGTAGGTGTCAACAAACTATCTTTTTCATCCTATATGCAACAAGGAACAAGCAAATTGCCTGATTCTTCTTTAAAACTTTTTATTACTACAAATCTTGGAGGACGTTATGATTCAACAGGAATTGCCAATGCAACATGGAACGACATTACAAATCTTGCAAAATGGCCTGATAGCATTGGCACCACTTATACAAATTCTGGTCTGATTGATATTACCAATTACAATTCCTTTGATTCCGTCAATATTGCTTTCAATTATAAGGGGAACTTAGATTCCAAAAACACCCAAAGGAAATGGTCAATACAGAATTTTAACTTGGTTAATATTTTACCGGATAGTTCTGCTTGGGGATTGTTTACTAATCCATTTCTAGGAACGGCTACGGGTGTAGAATCGAGTACTTCCTTTCCAACAACAACCAATCCATCCACTTTTGCGGCTACAGGATGGGTTGAGGTGGACATGTTAAATAATAAGAATGCCTGGAATGTGGGCACATGGAACATCTCAACTACAGACAGTGTCAGAAATAGCAGTGGTGTGACAATAACCAATAAATATCCTATCGTTTTTGACCCTGGAAATAAGCCAAACATCCCTAATAACAATGATTGGTTAATTACTTCGGTAGTGAATTTAAAACATGTTTATCCCGACGTAGGTGCAGTAGTTAAGAATACAATTACACCAAGCTTATCAAATTATCAATATGTATTTGTTAAACCGGGGGTTTATACGGTAACATTTGTAGCTAGCAACATCAACGTAAATACTAGTAAATCGGTAGTTAGGCAAGTAACTATAACAGTAAAATAAGAAAGCAATTGAATTATTAATTTGAAATGGACTTGAACATCTTGAATAAAATAAAAATAGTTAACTGCACTTCAAATAGATGAATAGCAGCTTGATAAACTTAGTTATATGAACAATCTCAATTTTATTTTCACCAAATGCTTTCTTCGGGTTATCCTGATGTGCATTTTCATATTCATAGGCTCTCTTCAAAGTATTTTTTCTCAAACGAGGACAACAATGAAGGTGGAGTGTAGGGTAATAGATTTGAATGCCAAACCTATTGCGAATGCAAGTATCAAAAGGACAAGCGGAGATGAAGTGCTGTTTTCTAATAGTGATGGTTATTTTACGGTTAATGCTGCTAAAGGCGATACCATCATTGTTACATCCGAAGGGTTTCGCACACAATATGCAATCGTTGGAAAGAAACCTCGCCTGCAAATTTTGATGATTGATGACGGGTCAAAGACTGATGATGTAATATTGATTGGATATGATACAAAAAAACGAAAGGCAATGTCCGATTCGGTCTTTTGCAATTCAGTATCACTCGTTCCTTTATTAAAGACAAATCCTGCCTCCTTCGATTTGCAATTAGGTGGTCGAATTGCAGGAATAAATGCTACAACAGGAGATGGTCAACCGGGCACCTATTCATCCGTTATCATTAGGGGAAGAACCCTAAGTGCCGATGCGTCGCCCTTGTTTGTGATAGATGGTTTACCTATAGATAATCCCGACTTAAATTCCATTAACTTGGGCGATATAGAAAGCCTAAATGTATTAAAAGATGCATCTTCGTTGTCATTATATGGTTCAAGAGGTGCAAATGGGGTTATTCTCATCACTACAAAACGTGGGTACGTTACAGAACCTGTAATCAATTACTCTTTTTCTGAAGGATTACAATTGCACAAGAAGAGTGCAAAGATGATGTCACCGTATGAGTTTGTGAAACTACAATTGGAATTGGATAGTATTCAAAGTATATCAGGGAGTCCTGTTACAACCAATCATCAACTATACTTGTCTCCTAACAATGGAATTAGTCTGAATAGTTATAAAAATGTAAGTGGTTATGATGCGGAAAATGCATTATATCAAATGGGGATTGTAGAAAATCATTTCTTGAACATTGCAGGTGGCAATCAAGATACTAAGTATTATTTTTCAGGAGGCATGTTCAATCAACGGGGCATAATCATAGGAACGGGATTTAAAAAGTATTCTGGTTCTGCGATATTGGACCAAAAGATAAATAGCCGTCTTAAAGTTGGATTTAGTGTTCATTATACATTATCAACAAGTCAAGGAACAATTCCTACTGCTACTGATACAATTAGTATTCTTCAAAATGCTTGGGCATACAGGCCTATTGCGGGCATCAGCAATCAATACCTAGCGAATACTTTGATAGATAGCCTAGGTTTGATAGACGGTAACCTATTTGTAAATCCTAAGATTCAAGCCCAAAATGAATACCGAAAAAATACTTATAAGACATATTACGCAACAGCTTATGGAGAATATGTCTTTTCGAATATTTTAAAACTTCGTGTGACTGGTTCCTATTCAACAACAGAAAACATTGCCGAGCAGTTTTATAACTCGAATACCACTCAAGGAAATGTGTGGAAAACCTTATCAAACCAAACAATTAATCCTAATGGAATCAACGGGTCAATTGGCACTTATACCAATACGAATAAATATTTAGATGGGGTGTTCACTTATAATAGAAATCTGAATCATAACCAACAACTAAATATAATTGCGGGCACTTCAATAGAGGCGGCCTCAACCGATGGAAATTATTACAGTGTTTATAATGTTCCGATTGGTACGCAGGATTTGGGCATCATCAGTATCAATAGTGGGCGGCCAAATTATTTGGTGGTGACCCCTAGTCAATGGATATTATTCTCGGCATTTGGCAGACTGAATTATAATATCAAGGATAAATACCTGATAACCTTAACTAATAAGACAGATGCCTCCTCCAAATTTTCGGCCAATCATCGGTGGGGTTATTTCCCTGCCGCTGCTTTCGATTGGAATTTATCAAAGGAAAGCTTTATAAAGAAACAACTTCCGGATTTTATCGACAACATCAGGTTTAGAGCCATGTATGGCATTTCGGGTAATAACAAGATTGGCGATTATGGTTATTTCGGTTCTTATTCTTCTGGAAAGTCGTTGGGTTATAGTGGCACTAGTATTTATTCTCCAGGCTATACACCGGGTTTGATTACTACGACTTTTGAAAACGATAACCTAACGTGGGAGACGGCCAAACAAGTTGATTTAGGACTGAATTTCTCCATGTTGCAAAACAAATTAAATGTGGACATCACTTATTACTATAAGAAAACAAGCGGCACTCCAGAATTAATAATGCTCAATTATCCGTACAATACAGGTATTAGTGCCACCAATGTGTTTGAATACAAAAACATTAATCAATATACCATCAATTCTGGATTGGAGTTGACTGCCAACTATACTATCATCCACAAAAAAGATTTCAGTTGGGTGTCAAACTTTAATATCAGTTTTAATAGAAACCAATTTATCAGTCACGACATTAATAACATGACCTATAATTGGGGACTTAATGGCAATGCCCCTGCATGGATTTCTCGAAGTGGCAATGCAGTTTCCTCTTTCTATGGTTATAAATGGGCAGGAGTCTATCAGTTTGGTGATTTCAATAGAGCGGCAGATGGAACCTATAGTTTGAAAGCAGGAATATCTACCTACTCGCAAAATGTTCAACCGGGAGACCCTAAGTATCAGGATATGAATGGAGATAGTAAGGTGGACTCGACTGACCAATCCATTATCGGGCGTATTGACCCCATCTTTTATGGTGGTATCAACAACGATTTCAC
>CANCKV010000115.1 GCA_947378615.1 Chitinophagaceae bacterium
ATTACAAATACCTCTCCACCAGAATTATACAATTGCCATCGCAGTAGGAGCATTCTTTCAATCCCTTACAAAAAACTGAAGTAGTAATCTCTCGGATTCAAATCGAATATGGAATTTCGCTTATCGATTATGGTATTTCGGTCATCAAGTATGGAACAATGGCAAATCATTCCCAAACATTGGTCATCGAATATGGATTATCGCCACTAATTATCAAGAATCAACACATGAGTTCCAAATAAACCAGATTGAGATGGAACTTTAACGCATAATGATCGAAAATACCTCAATGAATCCCAAACATACCCACATGAGTTTGAATCAATTCCTTATGATTTCAACGCTTTTCAATAAAAAACTATTGGTGTACCTATCTGAGACTAGATGTCGCTGTGTTGAGATCTCTTTTCTAGTTTCTATAATTTCCGATAGAAATACATTTATAAATTGCTCAAATTATTTATTACTTTTTTTAGCAATCATCAATATCTCTAATTAATTAATGATGTGCAAAATCATTATCAAAGTTCCCATTTATACGTTCAATTGGAGGGTTGAAATATCCATACTTTACATTTGGGAACTCTTCTTTGATTAAGTCCTGCAATTGTTTGACTCCCAATAGTTCTCCCACTTCTGAAACATTGATTTGTTCGAGATACCAATCAGGATCAATATTAAAATTACGCCATTGAATCATGCTTAAATCCGTTTCCTTAATAAGTTTTCTCAATGCTTCATATTCCTCAACAGTGTCTGTCATGCCAGGAAAAACAAAATAGTTGATACTAGCCCATCCTCCATAACTTCTTACGACTTTCAGACTCTCAATAATATCCTCGAATTGATAATTATTGGGACGATAGTAGGGGGTATAAATATGTTTTTGGGCAGAATTTGTACTCACTCTAATACTATTTAAACCCACTTCACATAATGCCCTTACTGCATTTGGTTTCGAGCCATTTGTATTGATGTTGATACTGCCTTTCGGTGTATGTTTTCGAATTTGAATGATTGCTTCTCGAATTGTCTCCCACATCAGTAAGGGTTCTCCCTCACAGCCTTGTCCAAAACTAATAATAGGGAAGGGGGCATTCATTAAATGAGGAACTGTAAACTCTACTATTTCTTCTGCTGTAGGCATAAAAGTAAGTCTATCTTGAGTGGCAACTATTGTTTCATCTTCTGGCTGAAAAGATATACAACCAATACAATTTGCATTGCAAGCAGGAGAAGTTGGAACCGGACATTCCCATCTTCCCAAAGACAAATTCCTCGCTGCGGGACAAGTATAAGTTTGACAGCAGTTTTCCATCAAATGCTTTACCAATCGATTATAAGGATATGCTGACAACAAACTTTTAGTGCCATCTTTTATTTCCTTTTCATGATATCCTTCTGCTTCTTGGCGAATATCTGGTTCTACACGAACTGCTGCAACATAGAATTTTTCATCTTGCCATCCTGCTGCTGTATAACAAAAAAGGGGCAATGTAGGCGCATCTGGCAATGTCTCGTAAGCAGCAATGAACAAACCTGTATGTGCAGGAGGTATAAAGGCAGCAACCGCCCATCCTTTTTCGCACAAACGCATATCACCTGATTCTACATCAATACCAATTCCCCTTCTGCCAGGAAGTTCGTAAAGATTACCTCCTACAGGCAATTCAATCCAATCCTCAGCTTCTACAGGATAGGCATCCCATCCTGCACGACCAACTGCATATAAGGAAGTATCTTCGAAAATATTTCCGCAACCATCTGAATATAATAAGTAAGGCATCTCTTTTTAGTTGTTAGTGATTAGTTGTTAGTGATTAGTTGTTAGTTATTTGTGGTTAATAATTTGAACTATTAATAAGAACTAACCACTAACCACTAATCACTAACAACTAACCACTATAGTATTTGTTCTTTACAGAAGGCATTAAACTCATTTTCGATTTCTTTTGAAACAGGTTCGTTAACTTCTTTTTGAATCAGGGTATTATCTTTTAAATCTATTGTTACTAATCCATCTTTCAATACCACATTACTGATGACACTCCATCCATACCTTTTTTTAGGAATACTATTGAATACTATTTCTTCACTATCAAAGGCAATTTCTGCAGGAACCTTAACTGGCTTTTCTAAGAAGCAGGCTACTATATAAATAAGTGCTATTAATTGTCCGGAAGGTACAACAAACCATCCCCATGCAGCGAACATGAGTGCAAAACGGAAATATGGAATGATGCCTCGCTTCAATTGATTTGTGCAAAATATCCACCATCCAATTATCATGACAGAAACTGTCAATAACAAGTAGGCAGAACTAGCCTCTAATTTGGTATTATGCAGCATTAATGTGGCATAAGAATCAAAAATAAAAGCAGCTAATGCTAGTAACAACATCAATTTGCTCACATTGTCAATTAATTCAAACGACTTCTTTTTAAGAACAATAATATAATCATACGTTTTAACCATAATCTATTTTAAGTGGCAAATGTAAGTATCCTGAGTACAGATTACCCTCTCAAATTAAATGAAAAGACATTTTAGTAGTATTACATTTCTCTTTTTACTAAAAACGAATGATTTTTTTAGTAAATATTATAAAGATTTACACTCTTTGTAATATATTTTACGACATTACATAGTAGCAACATAGTTCAAAAAAAGTATATAATCTGAATAATCATATTTTGTTTTTAAGATAAATCAGATAGTTTCTAATCGGGGGATTAACACAATTTAAAATGAAAAAAAAGGAAGACAATATTTGTTTTTCAATTCAAAATAAGAAAATGAACTAATAACCAAGAGAAGCCCATGTGTAGATTTGTGAAAATCCTTGTCGATTTTGTCTTAATGCCACATTAGTTATAACAAAAGTTCTACTTAATATTTCATATTTGATTTTCTTCAAAGTATTTTATTTGAATTAAATGAACTCAAATCTTTAATCACAATTATATTTGCGTTCTAAATTTTTTAATATGAGTAATGCCCATAACACAAAATATGCAATTGGAATAGATTTAGGTGGAACGAGTACTAAATTTGGAATAGTTGATAAAGATGGTAATATCCTAGAGCAAGATAGGATTCCTACTGCAAGTGAAAAGCCTGTTGATTTTTTTATCGACGAATTGCATAAAAAATTACAACCATTGATTGATAAGATAGGAGGAAAGGAAAAGTTTATTGGCATTGGAATGGGCGCACCTAATGGAAATGTTTACACAGGTAATATTGAATATGCAGCAAACCTTCATTGGCATGGGATAGTGCCAATTGCACATTTATTAACAGAGAAGTTTGGATTGCATGCATCTCTTACAAACGATGCAAATGCTGCGGCAATGGGAGAAATGATGTACGGTGCAGCAAAGGGTATGAAGCATTTTATTACGATTACACTTGGAACAGGAGTGGGGAGTGGGATAGTAATTGATGGGAAAATGGTAGTAGGAAATGATGGATTTGCTGGCGAATTGGGTCACACTATTGTTAGATATAATGGTCGATTGCATAAGCAAACTGGAAGTAGGGGATGTCTTGAATCTTATGCTTCTGCAACCGGCGTAAGACAAACGGCTATAGAGTTTATGGAAAATAATCCAGAACAGCCAAGTCTTTTAAGAAAGTACTCTGAAATGGAGTTGACAAGCGAAACTGTTTATAATTGTGCCTTACAAGGAGATGAAATTGCACAAGATGTATTCCAATTTACAGGAGAAATACTAGGTGAAGCTTTAGCCAACTTTGTAATGTTTTCGTCGCCTCAAGCAATTATTTTATTTGGAGGACTGACTAAGGCAGGCAGCTATATTATGAATCCTACTAAGGAAGCAATGGAAAAAAACTTGTATCAGGTATTTAAAAATAAG
The DNA here is from genome assembly GCA_947378615.1 of Chitinophagaceae bacterium. Lineage (GTDB taxonomy): Bacteria > Bacteroidota > Bacteroidia > Chitinophagales > Chitinophagaceae > Parasediminibacterium. Next base: position 3,882 of record CANCKV010000115.1, read on the forward strand.
GTTCAATTGGTATTTAGTAATCTAAAAGAATCTGATGCAGCAATTTTAGGTGCAAGTGCACTTGTACTTTAATTGATATTAAACAATAGTATAGTTATTTTTTAATTTGAAAATTCATATTTCATAACTCTAATATAACATGTTACAATATTCAACAATAGAATTCTTAAAGGCATTAAAGCAAAATAATCATAAAGCATGGTTTGACGAGAATAGAAAACAGTACGAATATGCCAAAGAAGATTATTTGAACCTTATAGATGGAATAATTCGTGGCGTTGGTAAGAATGACCCTACTATTGCTTTACTTCAACCAAAAGAATGTGTTTTTCGCATCAATAGAGATGTGCGATTTAGTAAGGACAAGAGTCCCTATAAAACTAATTTTGGAGCAGGGTTTAGTAAAGGTGGAAAAAAGTCATTATTATCAGGTTATTACTTTCATTGTGAGCCGGGAAGTAGTTTTGTAGGTGGAGGAATTTGGATGCCGCCAGCACCTGAATTGAAAAAAGTTCGACAGGAAATCGATTATAATTGCACTGAATTTCAGGCAGTCCTCAGTAATCCTCTATTCAAAAAGCAATATGATGACCTAGAACGTGGTGCAGATACCAAGTTGTCAAGACCTCCAAAAGGTTACGATGAATCAAATCCTGCAATTGAATACTTGAAATTGAAGAGTTATATTGCAAGTGCTCCTATAAGTGATGAAGAATTGACGAGTAAGAGTTTGGTTTCAAAAGTGGTCGAGGCATTTAATGCTTTACAACCATTAATTTACTTTATCAATCAGGCACTAGAGTTGTAGTTTATTAATCAAAATATTTCTCTTTTCATTATCACTTTTGTATTCACTTTACTCGGTCTAGTAAGCTGTATATTTGAAAAAATTATTTTATGGGACTAGTATATGCAGATATTGAGATTATAAACAGTACAGAACTAGAAATGGCAAAGAGGGGTTATATTGATAAGGAAGAGGTGAAACGGATGTTTTTGAATATATTGGTTGATACTGGAAGCTATATGTTGGCGATTAATGAAAACATACAGGAGATTTTGCAATTCCCTGTTGTAGAAAGCCGAAGAGCACAGTTGGCAAATGGTGAAGTCATAGAATGTAAAGTTGTTTCGGGTGTAGAATTGAGGTTTAAGAATAGAACTAGTTATTGTAGTGCAATGGTATTGCCAGGAAATTCAGAGCCTCTACTTGGAGCTATACCACTTGAAGAAATGGATGTTATTATCAATTCATCAAGACAGGAACTTTTAGTTAATCCAGAACATCCCGACATGGCAGTTTTAAAAATGAAGGCTTACAACTAATTGATATATCCGAATTTGCTTTTTTGAATAAAAATATTAGAAATCAAATTTTAGATAGGAGGATTAAAAACTAACTATTACATTTGCAACCCACTATAAGCGGCGATGGCGAAATTGGTAGACGCACTACTTTGAGGTGGTAGCGCCTTTAACGGGCGTGGGAGTTCGAATCTCCTTTGCCGCACATTTTACAACCCGGAAATAACTTCCGGGTTTTTTATTGCAATTACTAAAATAAAGCCTTTTTATTACTATAAAAAAATGAAATGCCTTTATATTTTCCTTATCCCTCCTCTCAATAGGTTACCTTCCGAGATTATAAAACTAATTATCGATGAAAAGATATATAGTAGTACTCATCAGTTTATTTTCCTTCATTATCATTCAGGCACAAACCGTTTTAAACAGAGGCGATTTAGTAATATTAGGTTTAAATACCACTATAACCCCTTCGTCGCAGGATGAAATAAGTTTTGTTTGTTTTAAAGATATCACAACAGGAACTGAAATCCAGATTACTGATAATGGTTATGAGGCTTGTGATACAGGTTTATGGAGCGAGGGCGAAGGTGGGGCAATTCTAACTAGAACAGGTGGGACAATTAAGGCAGGAACTGTCATCACATTCAGAACAGCATTTACAAGTGGCATTCCCATTAGATTTACTTATCCTGATGCAGATTGGTCGATAGCAGATGTCATTCCAAATGTAATTCGTGCATCCTTCTTTGATTTGAATTCAAAAGGAGACCAAGTTTATTTTGCTCAGGGAGGTGTTTGGAACACAATTACAGGTACTAATTGCACGGTTGCTAGTACAGCCGTTGGTGGTGGGGCAACGACTACAGAAGGTAATTATCCCGGAATAGGAGGGAGGATATTATTTGGGTTTTCTACAAGTGGTATTTGGAAATCATATCAACACTCAACTGGGGAATCGGGATTGTATCCCAACATGGATTGTTTTGCGATGGCACTGACAGGTACTACAAAATATAATAAATACATAGGTTTATTAACGGAGGCAACTCAAACAGAATGGCTTGAAAGAGTTAATGCTCAAAATAATTGGAAAAGTATCAATACTACGGCTGTATATTTTAATACAAGTCCTGATTTGCATACATTAATTCTTTCTATTAAATCTAATGGAATTGTGCCAAATCCATCGTGGAATGCACCTTCAGATACCATTTGTGCTTCTATACTTCCTATTAATTTGTCTACCTTTATTTCAGGAACTGTAGGAGGAACATGGAATGGAAGTGGAGTAACCGTAACTGGAATTTTTAATCCGATAACTGTTAATGACACTTTTAATATCACCTATTCAATTAATTATAGTTCTGGTATTCATAATTGTCCCTTAAGCCAAACACATACGATTGTAGTTTTAAATCAAGTTCCCACAATAACAATTACTCCTGCAAATTCATTAATAGTTTGTAAGGATGGTCTCGTTAATTATTTTGCTACTGATACTCTTTCTGGACAGAACCCTATCTATCAATGGCAAAAGAATGGAGTTCCAATAGGAACTAACAAAAATATTTTTACGGATACCTTAATTGATAATAATGACCAAATCAATTGTGTGTTAACAACATCTGCTTCTTGTCCTTCTGTATCAAAGGTTACAAGTAATACTTTGATTGAAATAGTAAAGCAGGGTTCCGTTTCACAGACAATTCAAAATATATGTTCACCTAATACCTCTTATATTTTCAATGGCACTAACTATTTTGCTTCGGGTAATTATGTGTCACATCTGATTAATAAAGAGGGGTGTGATAGTGCTGCAACCTTGATTCTTTCATTTATAAATAGTTCTAATTCTACTTCCAAAGCTTCTATCTGCAAAGGCGAATCTTTTGTTTTTAATGGAAAAACCTATAGTAATGCAGGAACATATACTTCGAATCTAATAAATGCTGTAGGATGTGATAGTATTGCAACTTTGGTTTTGACTATAATGCTTCCTTCTTTTTCTATTACTAACGCTTCAATCTGCAAAGGAGAATCTATTGTTTTCAATGGAAAAACCTATGACAATTCAGGAACTTATAATTCGAATCTAATTAATACTGTAGGATGTGATAGTATTGCAACTTTGATTTTGACAATAAAAATTCCTTCTGTTTCAATTACAAATACATCAATCTGCAAAGGAGAATCTATTTTTTTTAATGGAATTACCTATAGCAATGCAGGAACTTATACTTCAAATCTAATTAATACTCTAGGTTGTGATAGCATTGCTTCTTTAGTTTTGAAAATAAAACTTCCTTCTTTTTCAATTACAAATACAGCAATCTGCAAAGGAGAATCTTTTGTTTTCAATGGAATAGCCTATAGCAATGCAGGAACTTATACTTCGAATCTAACTAATGCGGTAGGATGTGATAGTATTGCAACTTTGATTTTGACCATAAAACTTGCTTCTGTTTCCATTACAAATACAGCAATCTGCAAAGGAAAATCTTTTGTTTTCAATGGAATATCAAATAACAATGCAGGAACTTATACTTCGAATCTAATAAATGCTGTAGGATGTGATAGTATTGCAACTTTGGTTTTGACAATAAAACTTCCTTCGGTTTCTATTACAAAAACATCAATCTGCAAAGGAGAATCTATTGTTTTCAATGGAATTACATATAGCAATGCAGGAACTTATACTTCGAATCTAATAAATGCAGTTGGATGTGATAGTATCGCAACTTTGATTTTGACCATAAAGCTTCCTTCTGTTTCCATTACAAATACATCAATCTGCAAAGGCGAATCTATTGTTTTCAATGGAATTACCTATAGCAATGCAGGAACTTATACTTCAAATCTAATAAATGCTGTAGGATGTGATAGTATTGCAACTTTAGTTTTGACAATAAAACTTCCTTCTGTTTCAATTACAAATACAGCAATCTGTAAAGGAGAATCTTTTGTTTTTAATGGAAAAACCTATAGTAATGCAGGACCTTATTCTTCAAATCTAACAAATGCAGTAGGATGTGATAGTATTGCAACTTTGATTTTGACAATAAAACTTCCTTCTGTTTCTATTACTTACGCTTCAATCTGCAAAGGAAAATCTTTTGTTTTCAATGGAATATCCTATAACAATGCAGGAACTTATACTTCGAATCTAATAAATGTTGCAGGATGTGATAGTATTGCAACTTTGGTTTTGAC
>CANCKV010000116.1 GCA_947378615.1 Chitinophagaceae bacterium
CAAAGAACACAATGTTTTCTAATATGTTATTAGCTATTTTATTATTAGAAATTAATTATTGTAAACCTTTTTTCCTTAGTGTTACTTGTAGTAAAATCTACATGGTAGGTCCATAAAATTTTTTCGCTGCGTGAGGACACGACGCGAGGCAGACTGCCGAGGTTCGTGTCTCTACGAAACTCTATAAGCGAAAAACTTTTATGCACTCACATAGTATAAGTTTTCATTAATCAGGGAATAATTTTTTTCTATGAAAGAACAAAAGAAAGCAATAGTTATTGGTTCAGGGATTGGTGGATTGGCTAGTGCAATCCGACTAGCTAAACTGAACTTTGATGTTACAGTATTTGAAAAAAATAATTATCCTGGAGGAAAAAACTGCCAATTAATCATTGGGGATTATCAATTTGATGCAGGTCCAAGTCTTTTTACACAACCTGAATTGATCGAAGATTTATTTAAGTTGGCTAATGAACCAATTGATGAATATTTTACCTATAGCAAACAATCTATTTCTTGCAAATACTTCTATCAGGATGGGGTTGTCATTAATGGTTTGTCAAATCCCATCGAATTTGCTGAAGAAATTCAAAAAAAGACTGGTGAAGATGCCAATAAAGTAAAAGCGTATCTGCGTCAGTCCGAAAAGACCTATAACGCTATTGGCACTGTATTCCTTAATTATTCTCTTCATAAAATGACTACCCTCTTTCGAGCATCTATCTTCAATGCTATAAAGTCTGTAAAAATGTCTTTTCTAACTAAAACTTTGAATCAAGTAAATGAATCCTACTTTTCCAAACCACACACCATTCAATTATTCAATCGTTATGCAACATTCAATGGAAGTAACCCGTATAAAGCACCCGGCATGCTAAGTTTGATACCTCATCTTGATAATAATATAGGTACTTTTTATCCAAAAGGTGGTATGATTTCCATTTCAGATGCACTTTATAATTTAGCGATAAAGAAAGGTGTAAAATTCAATTTCAACTCAGAAGTATCCTCAATTGTAACAGAAAAGGATTCAACAAAGGGGATAATTGCAAATAATGTATATCATACTTCCGATGTTGTGGTGAGCAATATGGATGTTTATTTTACCTACAAAAAGCTTCTTTCTGATGAACTGAGTGCAAACAAGGTTTTAAAACAAGAGAGAAGTAGCAGTGCTTTTATTTTTTATTGGGGGATAAAAAGAACGTTTCCAGAATTGGAATTGCATAATATTTTCTTTTCGAAAGACTATCATGCAGAGTTTGAATCCTTATTTACTTCGAAAGAGTTATATGAAGACCCCACCATTTATATAAATATTACAGCTAAATGTGAACCTGAATTACATGCCCCCGCAGGAAAAGAGAATTGGTTTGTGATGGTAAATGCACCTGCAAACTCAGGTCAAGATTGGCAGGATTACTATCAACGCTATAAAAAAATAATCATCAACAAATTAAGTGATAAACTTAAAATAGACATTGAACCCCTAATAGAAGTTGAGGAAGTATTGACCCCAATTTCTATCGAAAGTAGAACTTCAAGCTATTTAGGTTCTTTGTATGGCACAAGTTCAAATGGTAAGATGTCTGCATTTTTGCGCCATCCTAACTTTTCAAAAAAAACAAAGGGTCTCTATCTCGTAGGAGGTAGCGTTCATCCGGGAGGAGGAATCCCTCTCTGCTTTCAAAGTGCCAAAATAATGAGTGAGATGGTTCAAGAGGATTTTAAATGAGGCAAGAATATTTGACAACAGCTCCCTACTTCTTCCCTTCTTTGATAAAATACTTACAAATTGTTTGTAAACCACAGCCTTCGCACTTTGGATTCCTAGCAGTGCATGTATATCGACCAAAAAGAATTAGCCAATGATGTGCCTTGTGAACTTGTTCCTTTGGTATATGTTTTATCAATTGTTTTTCGGCTGCCAATGGAGTAGTCGCTTTGTTAGTAAGTCCAAGTCGAGCACTCACTCTGAAAACGTGGGTATCTACCGCCATATTTGGTTGTTCATCAATCACACTTGTAATTACATTAGCTGTTTTCCTTCCTACTCCGGGTAATAAGATGAGTTCATCCACCGTCATTGGAACATTGCCACCGAACTTTTCAAGGAGCAATTTAGCCATACCAATCAAGTGCTTAGTTTTATTGTTAGGATAAGAAATACTTTTTATTAGAGGGAATAAGTCTTCGAAACTAGCTGTTGCCATTTCCACCGGAGTAGGATATTGACGGAATATGGCAGGCGTTGTCAAATTTACCCGAACATCTGTGCACTGTGCGGAAAGAATGACAGCCACTAATAGTTGAAATGGATTATCATAAACTAACTCAGTTTCTGCATTTGGAATGGCTTCTTCAAAATAAGAAAGTGCAAATTGATAACGTTCTTTTATAGTCATAAACAATATCTCTAATTAAATGAAGGAATACAATCTCAAAGTTTATCTGCCATCAGGCTCATATCTGAAACCATTCTTTTACTTTCGTCCCCACCAATGATACAGCATGAATTAGTATGGAAATCTGTTAAACAAACTCTTAATAAAGGAAAAAGCGCTTTCCCACCTTCAGAAGGAAACACACAAGTCTTTTTTCCTTCGAATTGCCGAAGAACTAGTTTTTTCTCCTCTAGCTTTTCTATTAATCGAGTAATCGTACTTGGAGTCAATTGTAAATGCTTGGCTAAGATTCCAGGATGAAGTCCCGGTTCTTCCAATACCATCATAAGCAAATAGGCATGACTAGGGGGGAGATCGACAGGCTTCCAACATTCAATGGCTAATCTTTCAATTTTTCTAGCCAAAGTATTTGCTACAAAATAGAGACAATTATTATATTTACTTTCAGTTACTTTCATGTGAAAGACAAATATAGGGGGCACATTTTTGTATATACAAACGCTATCGGGAAATTTACTTTTGGAAACTATTTAAGAATAACTTATTACCTTATTCATAAATAATTGTTTTGTATCTCTATTAAAGTTACCGCTCAGTAGGTTTTACCACAAAGAAAACGAAGAAAAAACAAGGAACACAAGGACTTCTTTTTAAATGATTGGCAGGGAAGTACCAAAACGGTTTACTATTCCTTGTGATTATTTGTTCAAAACCTTGTGACTTTTGTGGTAAAACCTCCTGAGTATTAACCTATTAAAGTCAAATCCTTTTTGTTAAAACCACTTTCCATTCAACATCTCAATCAGCACTCCTTTCCTATTGATTCCATACCTACGCTCGTTCCCTATAGCCTCATTTCCTATTTTAGTACAAATCATCCAATTTCATCTTCAGGTATTTAATTACACTTCTATGTGTACTAAATAATGAAATGCCAACACCAACAACTATCATCCCCCCAAAAAGCATCATTGTTTGTTTGGTATCATTGACTGTTTTTAGTTCAGGAATTTGACTTTCCAACCATTGAATTAAAGAGAATAATAAAGTTATTGCTAACAATGCACTGATTGTACCATTAATAATTGCTTTGATATCCATCGGCTTCGCAATGAATCCTCTAGTCGCACCTACCATTTGCATCGTTTTAATTAAAAAACGGTTGCTGAACATAGCCAAACGTATGGTATTATCAATACTAAAAATTACTACAGCACACAACAGCAGAGAAATGACAAGAAAAGCTAATCCATATACTTTTGCTTTCTCATCGAGATTAGTAACCAAACTTTTTGGATATTGCAAGTCGGTAATCTGATTACCATAAGCAACCATCAATTGATCAGAAATCTTTTGCATGCTGTCCTTATTCACATACTCCGCCTTAGCATAGAAGTCAATACTTTCGGGTAATGGATTAACATCTAAAATCTTTGCCCAGTCCTCATTATTCTCTTTATTCCATAAAGCCTTTGCATTTTCCTTATTTACATAAGTGACCCCTTTTGCATAAGGTTGCTTTGCTATGAACTGTTGAATTTGATTGATAGAATCCTTATTCATCGTACGTAGGTAGGCACTGAAACGAATATCTTCTTTAAATAAATCACCCGCCTGTTTCACATTCAGGAAAAACCATCCCATGATACCCATGATAAAAAGCACTAATGCCACTCCAATTATACTAAAAATGTAATTGGGTTTACTCCTTTTCAAACTACCTTTTCCTTGTGTTGCCATGACTGATTGATATATAAAACTTACAAAAACTACAAATGTAGCCTAATCACTTACATTTGCGCCTCTATATAACGTATAAAGTAGGTGCTAAAGTATGTGGAACTATCTTTTTTCTAATTAAAATTTTGTTAGAATGTTAAGACGCACCATTTAATGACTTGAAATAGTGTCTTTTTTGATTCCAAAACAGTATTCTTGCACTCCCTTTATACTCGAATAAATAAATTAGAAAGAAAAACAATTGACTCTCTAAAAAAAAGGGAGTCCTTTAATGAAATATTGATATGGAATATAATTTCGGAGAAATAGAAAAGAAATGGCAGGGCAAATGGAATGATGCTAATGCCTATAAGGTGAGTAATAAAAGCGACAAACCTAAATATTATGTGTTAGATATGTTCCCCTACCCTAGTGGTGCAGGTTTGCATGTGGGACATCCTTTGGGGTATATAGCTAGCGATATCTTTAGCAGGTACAAACGTTTGAAAGGCTTTAATGTATTGCATCCGATGGGTTATGATGCCTTTGGATTACCTGCAGAACAATATGCTATTGAACATGGTGTTCATCCCGCAGTTTCTACAGAACAAAATATTGGCAACTTCCGCAAACAGTTGGATAAAATAGGTTTCTGCTATGATTGGGATAGGGAAGTTCGTACCTGCGAAACCAATTATTACAAGTGGACTCAATGGATTTTTCTTCAATTATTCAATAGTTATTTTAATCCTGCTACAAAGAAAGCAACTCCTATAACTGAATTGGTGAAAGCTTTTGAAATAGACGGTTCTATAAGTATTGATGGACTTAGGGCAACAATTAAATCATTTACTGCTGCTGAATGGAAGGCGTATTCTGAAAAGGAACAGCAAGACATCTTGATGGAGTTTCGCTTGGCTTTTTGTGGTCACGGCGAGGTTAATTGGTGCGAGGCTTTAGGAACGGTATTGGCAAATGATGAAGTGGTCAATGGTGTGAGTGAACGTGGAGGTCATCCTGTAGAGAAGAAACGTTTGCGTCAATGGTATTTGCGGATTACGGACTATGCAGACAGGTTATTGAATGACCTCAATAAGCTCGAATGGAGCGATGCAATGAAAGAAATGCAGACCAATTGGATAGGTAAAAGCAGTGGGGCAGAAATTAGTTTCAAGATACAGGTTTCTAGTTACAATGATACACCTTCTAACGTAGAACTTACTACTCACAACTCACCACTTACAGTTTACACCACCCGTCCCGATACCATCTTTGGCGTTGACTTTATGGTAGTTTCTCCCGAACATGAATTGGTGACAGGCATTACTTCTGCTGCACAACAAAAAGAAGTGGAGGATTATATCAATTATGTAAAAAGTCGTAGTGAACGTGAAAGACAAGCAGAGAAGAAGATAACCGGTGCCTTTACAGGTGCCTTCGCCATCAATCCTTTTGATGGTCGGGAGATTCCAATTTGGATTAGCGAATATGTATTGGCAGGATATGGAACAGGGGCAATTATGGCGGTACCTTGTGGTGATGAGCGTGATTTTAAATTTGCCAACCACTTCAATATCCCCATTACCAATATCATTGGGGATGCGTTCAATGGCACAGAACCGAATGCTACAAAGGATGCTAAATTGACAAATAGTGGATTCTTGAATGGTGTCGTTTTGCGTGATGCTATTGATATTGTTATCGACAAGTTGGAGGAAATGGGTATTGGCAAACGCAAGATTAACTATCGTATGCGTGATGCTGCCTTTAGTCGTCAGCGGTATTGGGGCGAACCCTTCCCAATAGTTTGGAAGAATGGAATTGCCTATCCTTTATCAGAAAATGAATTGCCACTCGAGTTGCCAAAAGTAGATTCTTATTCTCCCGGTCCTGAAGGAGAAGGTCCTTTGGCAAATATTGATTCTTGGGTTGAAAAGAATTTGGAGACGAATACGATGCCGGGTTATGCGGGTTCGTCTTGGTATTTCTTGCGTTATATGGATAATCATAATGACGCAGAGTTTGCAGGCAGAGAGGCAACTGACTATTGGAATCAAGTGGATTTATATATTGGAGGAACGGAACATGCGGTAGGACATTTATTGTATAGCCGTTTATGGACAAAGGTGTTGCATGACTTAGGGCATCTAAGTTTCGATGAACCATTCAAGAAGCTATTGAATCAGGGAATGATTACGGGTAAATCCTATTTCATAACCTATGTTCATGTTTACAGCAATGGAGATAAAGCAAGGATGATTGAAAAAAGAATATTTAATGCAAATAAGTATTTTGATTCTCAAGGAAGAATTGTTCGCTCTGCATTAGAAAGGTATGCTAAGACAGAAGAACATTTTCCTTTGATGGATAATGTGATTTGGGGTGGTAAAACAGAGAGTGGGGAACAGTATGCAGAACTAATAGATATTGTAGAAAAGATGTCAAAATCAAAAGGGAATGTTTTTAATCCCGATGATATTGTTAATGAATTCGGTGCGGATACTTTCCGTATGTACGAAATGTTCCTCGGCCCTATCGAACAAAGCAAACCTTGGGATACAAAGGGTATTGAGGGTGTTCACCGTTTTCTGAAGAAACTATGGCGTTTGTTTTATGATGATAGTAAGGGGAAAGTATGGAATGAAGAAGTTCCTACACCTGCCGAGCTAAAGATACTTCACCGTACGATCAAGAAGATTGAAGATGATACAGAACGCTTTAGCTTCAATACGGCTGTGAGTGGATTTATGGTTTGTGTAAATGATTTGGCAGATGCTAAATGTCATAAGCGTGCTATCCTAGAACAGGTCTTGATTTTATTAACTCCGTATGCACCACATATTGCGGAAGAATTGTGGCATTCTTTGGGTAATGAAGGCTTTATCATCGATGCACCCTTTCCTCAATTTGAGGGCAAATATATTGTGGAAAGTACTAAAGAATATCCAATCAGTATCAATGGGAAGGTTCGTGCAAACCTCAATCTTCCATTAGATATGGAACAAGCAGAAGTAGAAACAATCGTTACTGCAAACGAAACAGTACAAAAATGGTTAGAGGGTAAAGCACCTAAGAAAATCATCTTTGTAAAAGGAAGGATGATTAATGTAGTAATTTAAGTTGAGGGAAAGAGGGGTTAGGGAAAGTGTTTTGAATTATGAAATATGAGTTATGAAATAATAATTATGTGCGATGAGTCTTCGTAATCAGTTTCTACAGCATATTGCACAAACATCACCTGCACCTATTGGGCTAGAGATGGAAAGTGCAAGCGGTATTTATATTTATGATACTAATGGGAAGGCATATATAGATATGATTAGTGGATTCAGTGTGGCTAATATTGGACATAGCCATCCAAAAGTGGTGGAAGCGGTTCGGCAGCAAGCAGAAAAATATATGCACCTGATTGTGTATGGCGAATACATTCAACATCCGCAAGTTGCTTATGCCAAATTATTGACAGAACACCTCCCTACTTCTCTTAACTGTGTATATTTCACAAATAGTGGTGCAGAGACAACAGAGGGTGCAATGAAATTGGCGAAACGAGTTACTAATCGCAGTCAAATCATTTGTTTCAATAAGGCATATCATGGTAGTACACAAGGTGCATTAAGCATGATTGGGGATGAATATTTCAGGAATGCCTTTCGTCCCTTACTACCCGATATATTACATGTTGATTATAATTCACAATCCGCAATTGATGCTATTAATTCGAATACAGCTTGTGTTATTTTAGAAACAGTTCAGGCAGAAGCAGGGATTGTAAAGCCTTCTAAAGAATGGATTACTTCCCTCAAGAAAAAATGTGAGCAACAGGGTGCACTATTCATTTTAGATGAAATTCAAGCTGGATTTGGGAGAACAGGAAGCCTTTGGGCTTTTGAGCAATATGCTATTGTGCCTGATATTCTATTATTGGGAAAAGCGCTCGGAGGGGGAATGCCTCTCGGAGCATTCATTGCTGATAAAAAATTGATGGATGCTTTTACATTTAATCCAGTTTTAGGACATATCACCACATTTGGGGGTCATCCTGTTAGTTGTGCGGCAGGGAAAGCGGCATTTGAAGTATTGATTGATGGGCATTACATTGATGCAGTAAAAGCAAAGGAAAACATTATGCTAAACACAATCAAGCATCCGTCAATAGTTGAGGTTAGGACAAGTGGGCTTTGGATGGCGATTGAATTTGATAGTTTTGAAACAAATCATAAAGTCATCAAAAAATGTATTGAAAA
>CANCKV010000117.1 GCA_947378615.1 Chitinophagaceae bacterium
GTTTTTTTCCAATGATGACCTTCCTGCCTTACGAAATCGCCTGAAAAATACAAGGGCTGGTAAGGAGGCATGGAAGAACGTGTTGGCATATACGAATGCAATGAAGATGACTTATGTGGAGAGTGCAGATTATGCAAAACCCGATTGGATGGGTGGTTCTTTTCAAGTGCATGGTCGTTGTATGATTTGATTAAGGATGGCTTTTTTAAAGAAGCAGCAAAAAAATGGGCTGTAAGTTGGTTAAAGAACAGTGTAATAAAACGACTCATTATCTTTGTTTCAAGATGTATAATTCCTTTGGATTAGGATATCAACTAATAGGATATGCAGATTATAAAAAGATAATTATCCTAGCGGTCACTACAAACAGCCCTTGTAATCAATATAATTGCCACTAACCACTATTCTGTGCATAAGGTGACAAATAATAAAAATCATTTAACAACTTTATTCATTTTATGGTTTTTTGATATTTATTTTGTTTTTTGCGAAATAAACCATTCTGTCTATACGTTATTATAGTTACACTATCAGAATATGAACAGGTTGGTTAAGCACACAATTTAAAATAATGGCAAAGGAAAAGGTAGAAAACAGGGTCTTTGAGAATGAAACAGGTGTTCAGGGACAGTACAAAAGCTGGTTCTTGGATTATGCATCCTATGTTATATTGGAGCGGGCAGTTCCTGCGGTAGAAGATGGATTGAAACCTGTACAACGTCGTATTCTTCATGCGATGAAGGAAATGGATGATGGTCGTTTCAATAAAGTGGCGAATATTATTGGGCAGGCAATGCAGTATCATCCACATGGAGATGCTAGTATCGGAGATGCCTTAGTTAATTTAGGACAAAAAGATTTATTGATTGATACACAGGGAAATTGGGGCGACATCCGCACAGGGGATTCTGCCGCTGCCCCTCGTTATATTGAAGCTAGATTAAGCAAATTTGCACTCGAAGTTGCCTTCAACGCAAAGACTACTGAATGGCAATTGAGTTATGACGGTAGAAAGAATGAACCGGTTACGCTTCCTATGAAATTCCCCTTATTGCTTGCTCAAGGAGTAGAGGGAATTGCGGTTGGGTTGGCAACTAAGATTATGCCACACAACTTTTGCGAAATCATTCATGCCGCTATCAAATACTTGAAAGGAAAACCATTTGAACTCTATCCCGACTTTCAAACAGGGGGTATGGTTGATGTAACTAATTATCAGGAAGGAAAAAGAGGTGGCAAAGTAAAGGTTCGTTGTATCATTGAAGAACTCGATAAGAAAAGCCTGATAATAAGGGATGTTCCCTTCGGAGTGACTGTAGCACAACTATGCGAGAGTATCACAAAGGCAAACGAGGCAGGGAAGATTAAGATTAAGAAACTAACTGAATTTACGGGTAAAAACGTAGAGGTTCAAGTGGATTTAGCCGCTGGAATTTCTTCCGATATCACGATTGATGCCCTATATGCCTTCACAGATTGCGAGGTGAGTATCTCGCCAAATGCTTGTATCATAGAAGGTAATAAGCCACGTTTCATTGGTGTACAGGAATTACTGACCGTTTCGGTTGATAAAACAAAGGGATTACTGAAACGTGAATTGGAAATCAGGCTTGGAGAACTAAATGATAAATGGCATTATACTTCATTAGAAAAGATATTCTTTGAAGAAAAGATATACAAGGAATTAGAACAGAAACATGAGACTTGGGAAAAAGTGATTCAAGCAATAGAACTTGCTTTCGTACCTTTTCAACCAATGTTGAAGCGATTAGTAGTTAGAGAAGATGTATTAAAACTAACAGAGAAACCCGTTCGTAGGATATATAAATTGGATATTGAAGATCTGAACAATCAGATTCGAGGTATCGAGGCAGAAATTGCACAGGTTCTGCATGACCTTGAACATCTAAATGATTTTGCGATTGCTTATTATGAGAATCTTTTAAAGAAATACGGTAAGGGGCGGGAACGTAAGACTGAAATTAAAGTATTTGACACAATTAGCGTTCAACAAGTGGCTATTGCAAATACTAAACTATATGTGAACCGGGTAGAAGGCTTTTTGGGTACTTCATTGAAGAAAGAGGAATTTCTGTTCGAATGTAGCGATATAGACGACATCATCGTGTTTACGAAACGAGGTATCATGAAGATTGTTAGGGTGGGCGATAAGGTATTTGTCGGTAAGGATATTATTCACATTGCCATCTTCAAGAAAAATGATGAACGGACTACCTACAATATGATTTATTTGGATGGAGGCAGTGGCACTTCTTATGCTAAAAGATTTAATGTAACGGGCATCACTAGGGATAAAGATTATGATCTTACAAGGGGGAATGATAAGAGTAAGGTGCATTACCTGACTGTGAATCCAAATGGGGAGGCAGAAATAGTAAAGATGATATTGAATCCGAACTGTAATGCTCGCACAAAAGAATTGGAGTTTCGATTCGAGGATTTGGAGATAAAGGGGAGAGGTAGTTTTGGGAATACGGCTACCAAATATCCAATTAAGGTAATTCGTTTCAAGGAGGCAGGCAGAAGTACACTTGCAGGTAGAAAGTTATGGTTTGATGACCAATTTGGGCGTTTGAATATTGATGAAAAAGGAATGTATCTAGGAACGTTTGAAGGAGACGACAAGGTAGTGGTCATGTATAATGATGGACATTATGAAATCACGGATACAGAACTGACTCAACGGTTTGATTCGGAGAAGATTATTCTAATAGAACGATTTGATTCTAACAAGGTATTTACTGCCGTTTATTTAGATCATGCCAAAGAACAGTTTTACGTAAAGCGGTTTAGGATAGAGACCACTACACTTAAAAATAAATATCTATTCATCAAAGAAGGCGAAGGAAACTATTTAGAAACGGTTTCTAGTATTGGAGAACCTATTTTGTTGGTTAAAGCAGGTACCGGAATCAATGCTACACGTTCAAAATTCAAGATTGCTGATATGGTAGAACTGATGGGATGGAAAGCAATCGGTGCAAAGCTAATGAACTTCTCCAAAACAGTAGAGATGGAGTGGGAAGAACTTCCAAAGGATGATAATCCGCAACCGGAACTCTTTTAAGCCCTGAGGGAAAGAGGGAATAGTCAGAATAGGGGAAGAGTGATTTGTTATGAAATATGAGTTGTAGCAAAATAAAATTGAAAATTCATTTTTAACTTCCTTAAAAAGGACTCATAACTTATCACTCATAACTTATATCTAAATTGCTAACTCATCTCCGTTTGAAGCGAGATATAGTTGGTACCAATCTTCTCTTGTCAATTGTATAGTGGAGGCTTCCTTTGATTGTACTAGCCTATCTATTTTAGTAGTACCCATAACAGGAATGATTCCTGCGGGATGTGCTAATAGAAATGCTATTAAAATTTGATTGACTCCCGTATTATATTGTTTGGCAAGTGTAGATGCAGTAGAAACAATACGCCTAAAACTTGGATGCCCATCATCATTAAACAATTCTCCACCTAAAGGCGCCCAAGCTAAAGGTGTAATTTGATGTTTGATACAATTATCAAGAATACCATTTGATAACGGTGTCAATTGAATAATTGAGATTCCCATCTGATGATATTCGATAGTGATATAATCAGTTAATGTATTGATTTGATGAGGCAAAAAATTCGTAACACCGAACTGTAATAACTTTCCTGCTTGTTTAAGATGGTCAATAGCTGTAGCGACTTCGTAAGGATTCATCAAGGGATCTGCCCTTTGAAGTAATAAAACATCGAGATAGTCGGTTGCGAAATTTCGCAGAGATTGTTCAACTGAATGTATGATATGCTTTGCGGAAGTATTGTAAGATTTGATATTGTAAAATGGACGGTTACTGCATGGAAGTTGAATTCCACATTTGGTTATCAATTGAATCTGCTGTCTTATAAAGGGAATTGTCTTTAAAGCTTTTCCAAAATCTGCTTCGGTGGAATAGTCTCCAAAAATGTCTGCATGATCAAAACTAGAGACACCACTTTCAAGGCAAGCTTCAATCATTGCCCTGTAATCATCTGTTTCAAAATCTGCTCCCCAAGTCCCCCACCGCATACATCCTGCAATTGGCGAGGAAAGTTTATTAGTTGTAGGTGTCATATCAGGGTAATTAATGTGAATATTATTATACCGAGGGCTCTTGTTGACTCAAACAATGCCAACTACCTAAGCCCCAAATAATATCTATACTATCAATACCGACTACTTTTCTATCGGGGAAACATTTAGTTAAAATGGATAGAGCTTTATCGTCATTCTTATCCCGATAAGTAGGCACTGCCACAACATTGTTTGCAATATAAAAATTTGCATACGAAGCGGGTAGTCGTTGTCCTTCATAAATAACGGCTGAAGGCATCGGCAACTCAATAATATTTAATTGTTTTCCATCCAATAACCTTAATTTGTGTAACGAATCAATATTTTCTTTCAATAAATGATAATTTTCATCATTTTTATCATCTTCTAAAACACTTACGACTGTGTCATTGTTCACAAACCGTGTAATATCGTCAATATGACCATCCGTATCATCGCCTACAATACCATCTCCAATCCATAAAACCTGTTCAGCACCATAGTAATCAAACAAATATTTTTCAATCTGTTTTTGAGTCAAATGAGGATTTCTATTCTGATTCAATAAACAGGCTGTGGTAGTAAGGATAGTCCCTTGACCATTAAAATCAACAGAACCGCCTTCCATAACGATGCCAGGATGATAAACGGGCATGTCCAATGTCTTCCCAATTAGCGTTGGAACGACATCATCTAAATCATAAGGGGGATATTTATTGCCCCAAGCATTATATCCCCAATCTACAATCACTTTCTGTTTCTTTTCTTCTAAATTAGGATTGATTAGAAACGCCGGCCCGTGATCCCGACACCATGCATCATTAGTGGGGTTAAAGAAGAATTTAATTTTATTCAAATCAACACCTTCGGCAATCAATTTACTGATCGCAAAGTTCTTCATCACCTCATCAGCTACATTAATACAAACAAGTTCACCTTCGCTGACTTCTTTAATAAATTTAGAGTAGGGTGTATAAATCGTGTCAATCTTCCCTGGCCAACTTTCCTCTTTATGAGGCCAACTCAACCAAGTAGCCTTGTGTTGATGCCACTCAGCTGGAAAATAATAACCTAAACTCTTCGGAGTAATCATATCATTCATTAATCAATTCTTTTAAAAGTTGCAAGTTACTAGATACAACCTGTAACCTGAATCCTGTTAACAGAAACTTGTAACCTGAAACCTGTAACCTGTAACCTGTAACCTGTAACCTGTAACCTGAATCCTGTTAACTGAAACTTGTAACCTGTAACCTGTAACCTGAAACCTCAAACTCACTCATCAATATACCGTTTAGTAATTGGCAGATAGCTATCAATTCGTCTGTCTCTCAAAAAAGGCCAATGGGTTCTGTACCTTTCAGATGATTCGGTATCAATTGGTGTAACTACTGTTTCTTCATCATTGTGAGAAGCTTTATACAAAAGCGTTCCAAAAGGATTAGAGATAAAAGAACCACCCCAAAACTTCATATCTCCTTCATCACCTACTCTATTAACAGAAACTACAGGCACACCATTTGCAATTGCATGAGAACGTTGAATCGTTTGCCATGCATTGTATTGTTCAATATTAGTTGCCTCATTCTGATGCTTTGCCCATCCAATAGCTGTGGGATAAAATAAGATTTCTGCTCCCATCAAACTAGTAATTCTTGCAGCTTCAGGATACCATTGATCCCAACAAATCAACACGCCGATTGTAGCAAATTTTGTTTTAAAGACTTTGTATCCTAGATCGCCTGGAGTAAAATAAAATTTCTCATAATAACCGGGATCATCAGGTATATGCATTTTGCGATACTTTCCAAGGTATTGACCATCAGCATCAATCACTGCCGTAGTATTGTGGTATAATCCGTGTGCTCTCTTTTCGAATAAAGAGGCAATAATCACAACTTTATTTTCTGATGCAACCTTCGACAAGATATCTGTAGTGGCACCCGGAATTTGTTCTCCCAAATTAAAATTGTCATGTTCTTCTACATCACAAAAATAAAGTGATGCAAAAAGTTCCTGCAAACAAATGATTTGAGCTCCGTTTTCCGCAGCTTCCTTAATTTTAATTACAGTTTTTTGAATATTTTTATCCTTCTCAGCATCACAACTCATTTGTATGGTGCCAATATTTACAATTGCCATTTATTATCAATGATTAAAATGAAATAAATGCTTTAACACAAAGAGAACAAAGAAAAAAAGGAACAAAAAGTGCTTTTTTAAAATATATTTATAAATTAAAACTAAACTTTGTGTTCTTTGAAAAAAAACAATATGTCATACTATATAACTTCTTTTCAGAAAGTCGTTCCTAATGCTACGAGGTAGGATTCCTCTGTGACCTTCTTTATCTAAAAAGTAAAAGAAGCTATAACCTATGTGGCTATGTGGTAACCTTTTTTATTTTTTAAAAGTTATATAACCAGAAACATGAATTCTTTCATTTCTCACTTTGTGTTAA
The DNA here is from genome assembly GCA_947378615.1 of Chitinophagaceae bacterium. Taxonomy (GTDB): domain Bacteria; phylum Bacteroidota; class Bacteroidia; order Chitinophagales; family Chitinophagaceae; genus Parasediminibacterium. The sequence goes on from CANCKV010000117.1 coordinate 6,558, forward strand.
AAACATTAATATTTATAATAAAAAAAGTCCTGTACAATATTGCTATCAGTACAGAACTTCTTTGTATTATTTATCGGTGTTAATTAAAAATTAGTATCTGCTACCACCGCCGCCGCCATATCCGCCGCCGCTGTTACCACGGTCACGTCCACCGCCGCCGCCGCCATCACGACCACCGCCGTATCCACCGCCACCGCTGTTTCCGCCACGGTATCCACCGCCGCCGCCGCTTCCGCCACGATATCCACCACCGCCGCCATCACGACCGCCACCATATCCGCCGCCGCCTTCTCTCTTCTTGTATTCTCTTCTTTCTCCTTCAGGACGTGGAGTAGATTCGTTTACAACAAGTTTGCGACCATCAATATCATACTCATTCAATGCACTGATTGCTGCTTTTGCAGCAGTGTCATCAGCCATTTCAACAAAGCCAAAACCTTTGCTGCGACCTGGACTAAACCTGTCTTCAACAACTTTTGCACTTGTAACTTCACCGTAAGGTGTAAAAAGGTCTTTTAATTCTGCACTAGTTAATGACCAGCTCAAATTTCCAACGTAAATGTTCATGTTTTTTTAATTAAAATAAAAAATAAAATGGTGTAAACAGTAACCAAAAACCCTGAATCATTTACGTTAAAAACGTTCGAGAGGATTGTAAACTGACCATTGAGACACGAAAGTATAATATTTAACTACATGAGCATTTTTTTTCTAAAAAAAAACACAAATATTCCACGATATTACCCCACTATTCGACAAATAATTCGATAATTAAAGAATAACACCCTGTTTTAGGCAAAAAAAAGCCGTACCCAATTGGATACGGCTAAAATTTATCATCATTAACTTCTTATTCTGCAACAACTTCAAACTCAACTTCAGTAACATGACCGCCACCGAAATCAATGCTTGCTTTGTAAGTACCCAATTCTTTTACATCATCATTAATTGTGATACGCTTACGGTCAACTTCGTAACCCTTTTGATCACGGATTGCACGAGCAATTTGAAGAGAGGTAACACTACCGAAGATTTTTCCAGAAGTACCTGTCTTAGCACCCAATTTCAAAGGAGATGAAGTTATCACTTCGATTACCTTCTTAATTTCAGCCAACATAGCAGCTTCTTTCTTAGCCTTAACCTTTAAAGTTTCTTCCAACTTCTTAAGATTTGAAGGAGTTCCTTCAATAGCAAATTTTGGTGGAATCAAGTAGTTACGAGCATAACCATTTTTTACAGTTACTAGTTCGTTACGACCACCTAAATTATCAACGTCTTGAATTAATATTACTTGCATAATTTGTTTTGTTAGTTCCCGAGAGCCCAGCTATTATTTTAAACTGTCTCTTGACCTCTCGACCAAGATTAGGGAAGGTTACTAAAATTGTTTATTTCATTAAATCTGTTACATAAGGTAACAAAGCCATTTGTCTTGCTTTTTTAACAGCATCACCAACTTTACGTTGGTATTTCAAAGAGTTTCCACTCAAACGACGAGGCAATAATTTACCTTGTTCATTAATGAATTTCTTTAAGAAGTCGACATCTTTGTAATCAACATACTTGATACCATATTTTTTGAAACGGCAGAATTTCTTCTTTTGCTTGTCTTGTTTTACCGCTGTAAGGTATTTTATATCAGTACTCTTTGCCATAATTAAACTTTTGCTTTATCAAGGTTCTTAAATCCGCCATTTCTCTTTACATAGTTATACTCAACGGCGTTTTTGTCGAGCTTAGTAACCATGTGACGCATAATTTGCTCGTCACGT
>CANCKV010000118.1 GCA_947378615.1 Chitinophagaceae bacterium
CTGTTATTAGTCACCTCAAATAATTCATCCACCAATTCCTTAGTAGCTAATGCTGGGTCATAGAAGGTAATTTGAGCTTTCTTTTTAATGTATTCATAGTCTCCACGCTTAGGATAACTATCTCCCATTCCATTTTCAAATAATCCAGAACTACCTGTTAATATTAATGACTTAATATTGTCAGGATGTTTCAAGATATGAGTCAAAGCAATATGCCCACCTAATGAATTGCCTAATAAATGAATATTTTTATATCCACGAAGTTCTATAAAACCTTGTACATGTTTCTCCAATCCACCAACTGTAGTATGGAAAATATCTAATTCCAACAACGGCAATAACGGAACTATGACCTTGTATTTATTTTTAAAAAGGTCAATTTGTGCTCCAAAGTTACTTAATGCTCCAAATAGCCCATGAAGGAGAAGCAAAGGTTCGCCCTCGCCTTCTTCTATAAACCTATACTTATCCTGTTGTTTGATAGTGTACTCCATGTATTATTTCTTAAATAAACTGTTAGTTGTTAGTTGCAATTGCCACAAATAAACACAAAAACAAGCAATAAACGCTTGTTAAAAGATTCTGCAATATATAATGTTATTATGATAGGATGACATTAATTGTCTATTAACAATTACTGTTTCATTAAAATCGCTTCGCCGCCCCTTCAAAATAGTGCTCAAGTTGAGTAAACATATCCCTAAAAATCGGAAATATTTTACCAATTCCATTTATTGTAAATGTTCCCCATGGTTTAATAAAGCCATAGCATTTCGAACTTAGAATAGCCTCGTTAGTAATCACATTGAGTTGAACTGCATAAAATAATAATACACTAAACGCCATTGTATATAGGGCACAATATAAAATAATACCTCCAATTTTATTCGCCCACCCCATCAACAAAAATTCTACACTCTTCTGTAATATTCCTGCTAATAGCCTAATTAATACCACAACCCCAATCAAAACGATGATAAATGATAGAAATGGAATCCATGTATAACCAATATGCGTATTCTTTTGTAACCAATTAGCAGCGACAGCCGATAACTTGATTGCTGCTGCAAGACCAATAATTAGTGCTATATAAGAAAACAAAGCCACAATCAATCCCCTATTGTACCCTTTGTAAATAGCAAGCAATATGAAAATAAAGTATGGAATATCTATGAACATAAATTGTCTTAGGGATTCAAGTTACAGGTTGCTATTTAGAGGTTGCTAGTTACAAGTTACTAGTTACTAGTTACTAGTTACAGGTTGCAGGTACTTGAAACTTGTAACCAGTAACTTGTAACCTGAATCCAGTAACTTGTAACCTGAATCCAGTAACTTGAAACCTGATTACTTCGTAAGTAACTCTTTTACTACTGCAGAGATTGCTTTACCATCTGCCTTTCCCGCTAATTGTTTGGAGGCAATACCCATTACTTTTCCTAAATCAGCAACAGATGTTGCACCTATTTGCGCAATTATAGGAGCAATTGCTTCTTTCAATTCAGCTTCTGTCAATTGTTTTGGCAAAAACTTTTCTATGATAGCAATTTCCTCTGCTTCCTTAACAGCAAGGTCCTCTCTATTTTGTTGTCTGTAAATTTCAAGACTATCTTTTCGTTGCTTTACAATCTTTTGAAGTAGCTTCAATTCACCTTCTTCAGATATTTCTCCTCCTGCGCCAGGCTCTGTTTTTGCTTTAATTATTTCTGCTTTAATTGCCCTCAATCCACGCAATGCAGCATCATCTTTTGCTTTCATCGCCTCTTTCAATTCGGCCATTACTTTTAATTCTAAACTCATTGTTTGTATTTTTTAACATGACAAAATAGTTGAAATAATAGGTACTTCTATTTTCCAACCTTATCTATTTACTTCTCTGAACTGTGTCCTATTTATTCGGAGTTATTTGAGTGGCTCTAAATTTAGCATAGAACTCTTTTGCATACGCTTTCATGTCCGCTACTAAAGGTTCTAAGTGGGTTGCCCTATCAAAAGTATCTGCCATCCCCATAAACGTTTGATAATAGAAATCTGCCATTTCATCAACCCTCATTTCCTTAGTCCATAAGTCAATTCTTAGGGCGCTACTTTCTTCACCATCCCAAAACGAAAGCATTGTAGCCTTTGCCTTTTGCATCATATCAGCTGTACTATCAGTAGCTGTCCATGATATTTTTTCGGGTAATCTATCTTGATCCAAACCTACTTCTACAAAAATTGTCGATTTCATTTTGCCATTATTTTAATTCCGCAAAGTTATGGTTTTGAAGTGCTAATTAAACGATGCTAACAATAGTCTGAATAAATACCTACTTTCTATGAAAAAATGTTAATTAGATGGATGCATTAGTTCAAAAATGATTAGAATATAGCCAAATACATAGTTTTATATTTTACACTTGGGGTAAGACTCCCACTCAATAAGTAGAACTCATCATTAAGTTCAGGGTGTCGTTAGTCATGCAATTAAAATAAATTAAGCAACTTGTATCTAAATTAAGTGTTTTTTTACTCAAAACTTATAACTTATTACTTACAACTTCCTTATCTTCTCTTTAGCCAATTTTCAGGATTCTGAAATACTTTTCTATCAGTTAATACTTGGAATTCAAATTGGCCATCACCATCTAAATCAGCAGCTACTTTGCCTAAAACAGTTCCTGCTTTCACAGCATCACCTGTCTTTACATTTACCGACGACAACATATTATAGGTAGTAAAGTATTTACCATGCTTTACCATCACTGCCTGATATTGGTCTAAATCCATTACAGTTAACACTTCCCCGTCTGCGACACATTTGATAGTTGCCCCTACTGAAGTTTTGATGAAGATACCTTCATTGTCTGCAACAAGTTTGGTTCCCTCAATTTGTTGTCTTCCAAATTGTCCAAATATCTTTCCACCATCTAAAGGCCATGGCAAATGCCCTCTATTTCTTTCAAAATTTAATGATTGTGTCAATCCTTCAGGCGTAGATTCAAATGAACTATATGCCCTATCCGACTTTGTTGAAGAAGTAACAGCAGATACATTTTCTTTAGTTTTTACTACTTCTTTTGGCTCTTCTGTTTTAGGCGTTGACTTATTAATAGGGGCATTTGTAGAATTCTTGCCAGCTTCTTTTTCTCTTTCTTCTCTATCTTTTGCTTCCTTAGCTAAAAGTGCCTGACGCTTTCTTTCTTCTTCTGCTGCTTTTTGTCGAGCAATCTTTGCCAATCGTTCTTTCTCGGCTGCCTCAGCAATTGCTCTTTTTATTGCGGCATCTATCGCATTACGTAACCTCAATTTATCTTTTTCACGTTGCTTTATTTGTGCAGCAATATCCTTTTCCTGACTCTTTAATTGCTTAACTACTTGATCTTTTTCCTTTTTATCATCCTCTAATACCTTCAATTGCGTACTTTGACTCTCTAAAACTGAGTTTTTTTCCAATCTATTATTATCTAGTTTACTGATTGATGATTGTAAAAGTTGTTGTGTTTTATTGATAGTCTCTGCTTGTGTTTCTCTATACTGACGATAACTCTTTAAAAATCGCATTCTCTTTAATGCATCATTAAAGCTTTTAGCTGAAAATAAGAAATTGAGATAATCCGAGCTGCCTCTGTTTTTATAGGCAAATACGAGACTTTGAGCGTACTGCAATTTCAAAGTATCTAATTCTTTTCTTAGCCTATATATTTCTATTTGATTCTGATAAATTGTTTCGGTCAATAAATTGATGTCATGATTAATATTTCGTATCAATGCTTCACGGGCTTCGATTTTTCTTTTTACCATCGAATAGGCACCTAAAGCAGCTTTCTTATTTTGCTGAATTGATTTTAAATCCTTATTCAAATCCGCCAATTCTTTCAATAATTGTTGCTGTTGTTTTTGTAAATCATCACGCGTAGGTTGCTGTGCCTTCAAATTTTGAAGACAAAATGCAAAACAAAAACATAGTATCAGCAGTCTTTTTATCATTAATATTTTTTATTAATTAAATTTTACCTCTATATATAACGAAATGATAAGCTTAATATTATTTGGCCTTATAATTTTTTGGAATACTAAAGCTAAAGTTTAACGGTTCGTTAAATGTAAATTGCTTGAAATCGAGATAAATATCCAATTTATACTTTTCTGCTACCGAAATACTCCTGTAAGTAGAAAATTGCAAATCACCATAATTAGCATAGTTGCTGTAGGTAATATCGCAGGTTCTATTTCTCTGAATATCAGCATCATCCAATTTACTATGCAACGGTTTGTAATCCTTAGTGTCTAGTGTGATTAGGTTTTTGAAAATACTGCCAACCATCAATACAAGTAAATGGTCACTTGCCGACTTGTAGGACACTACATTACTATCCAAAAAAGTAGGATTTCCTACTATTAAATCTTGAAGGGTAGCAAAATCAAAGGGTATTTCGGAAACTTCCTTTATATAACTAATACTTCGACGCTGAACATATTTATCAATCTTATTGACAATTATAACGCTATCCTTAGTGATTTTTGCTTGCAATCCAACTATTCCGAGTGGTCCAACAATTTGCAACAGCATGATACTATCCTTCCTGAGTTTGAGATAAACAATTGCTGACTGACTAGTTTCTTGCCCTTCATATTGTGCCTTAATCTTTGCACTGAAAGTATTAAAATTAATACGGCTTTTATTTACTTTATCAAACATATCGTTGATGAGTGCTTGCGTATCAACTTTTGGTGTTTCCTTGATAACAATTGTTTGAATGGTATCACGTTTATTGATAGCAATTTTTATTGTCTGAACTTTCCGTACGGGTTTACAAGAAAATGTGATTCCTATAATTAAAAGTAAACAAAGTATTTTTTGCATCTCTAGATAGTTTATTTTAACCGATTAAAAGTAAAAGAAGATAGATTTTTGAAATCAAAAAGAAATCAAGAATAAGTCACTTCTTTGAAAGGCGGCTAAGTTATACTTTTCCTGTATGTCCAAAGCCTCCTAGCCCTCTTGTAGTTTCGTTAATATTTTCCACGGGCTTCCATTCTATTTGTTTCACTTCTTGAATGACCATTTGTGCAATCCTATCACCATCATTAATTACTTGGATTTCATTCGATAAATTTATTAGAATGACCTTTATTTCACCACGATAATCTGCATCTATTGTACCGGGTGTATTCAGGCAAGTAATACCTTGTTTGATAGCTAATCCGCTTCTAGGACGAATTTGTGCTTCAAAACCATTCGATAACTCTATGAAAATACCTGTAGGAATTAATTGTCTTTCTAAAGACTTTAATTCAATTGGTTCTTTCAAAAAAGCTCTTAAATCCATTCCTGACGAACCAATCGTTGCATAAGACGGCAAAGGATGATGAGATTGATTAATAATGGGAACGATGAGTTTATCTGTCATTAGTATGTTTAAATCAGTGTGTGAATAATATGATATTTCTTTATACTCAGAATAAATTGTTTTGCGAAAACTAAATGATTACAACCCATGATAATCAAAGGGATCTACATTTTTATCACTCTAATCATTCATCTAAAATCATCATCTTGATTATAATAATTGGAAAAGCATGTGTAGAAATGATTAAAAGTAGGTAAAGAATTACACTTGTATTGAGGTGTGATTTATATATTTTGGTATCAAAACCTTGCTCAAACCTTGCTTGAAATAAAAAACCACCTATGAAAAACATCATAAGTGGTACATTTTCTACGTGGGCCCACCAGGGCATGATCCTGGGACCCCCTGATTATGAGGCATGTTAGGGCATATAAATAAACATATAACCATGATAATCAAATAATATACAAATCAATACTGGTAAGGGTTTCAAGGAATTTAATCTTATTTCTAGTTGCTTTAAAATCTATCTATTTGCTCCAAATGTTTCACTTTTGTTACGATAATATGCACCCATTATAGTATAGATTTTGCATCTTAAAGAATAAAATGGCCTATATAACACTTTTTTCAATACAACGAATTTTTTTGGTGTTAAATTTGGAAAATAACTTTTTTTTTCGTTCCTTTACATCACAAAAATAAAAAGGTAAAAATAAGGTAATAATAGAAAAAAATATAAGAAAATGACATAACAATCCATAAATATAATTATGTAGGCACTAATAGTGTCTAGTACAGCCATCGCAAAAACGATGGCTTTTCTCATTTTATGAAGTTTATTTTTTACAGTATATATATAAGGTTTTAACAACTTAAAAAATTAAGAGAATGATAGATAGCACAACAAAACAAATGGGATTGGGTGAAATGTTTGAAGGAGTATTAAAGGAACAAATGATGACAATTATTAGTCAAGCATTTATGAAGCAGTCTTCTCTGTTTCAGACTTTGCCACAAGAAAAGGAGGAAAAATTAATGACTGTTGATGATGCAGCAGCATTCTTACAGGTTTCTAAACAAACTATTTATTGCAAGATGTCCAAAGGAACAATACCTGTTTTTAAAAAGGGTAATCGTTGCTATTTCACTAAACAACTTTTAATGGATTACGTGAAAGAAGGATATAAAGGTACAATGAAGGATGTACAGGATTCTAATGATGCTTTTTTAACCATGAATAAAAAGAAAAGAAATGGCAATAAGAAGTAATCCCAATGGTAAAATAACTTTTGTATTAAAGTTTTATATAAAACTTATTAAAAATGATTTTAAAAACAAATCACCTTAACCCCTTGTGCAGGTTATAGATGAATTAATAAAACATTTTTAAAAAAATAAGTAATTAATATGAGTAAGAATGAATTAAAAGCAACAACGGCAATTAGGTATGATGGTACTAAGCCGAGAAAGGATGGAAAGTTTGCTGTGTTCCTAAGAGTAACATTTGATAGAAAACCTAAGAATTATCAAACAGGGGTTTATCTAACAGAAGATGAGTTTAAATTACTTCATGCTGACAAAAAGAAAGAACCATATAAATCAATCGGTTTAAAGCTGAGTGATTTTGAGAATAAAGCAAGGGAAATTATTGAAGAAATCCCTTTCTTTTCTTTTGAAGCATTTGAAAAGAAATACTACTCTAATAGAGGTGCAAGGGATAGTGTTAAGTATGCCTTTGAAAAAAAGATTGAAGAGCTTTTTGAAAATGACCAAATTGGAACAGCAGAATCGTACACAACTGCTATGAATAGTATTTGCAATTTCTTTCCTGATGCAAGATTTGTAGACATAACCCCGATGAAGTTAGAAAAATATGAGAGAACAATGCTATCTAACAACAAAAGTGTTTCTACCATAGGGATTTATTTAAGACCACTTCGTGCTATTTACAATTCCGCAATTAAGGAAAATTATATTACAAAAGATTTATATCCTTTTGGTGTAGGGAAATATGAGATACCTACAAGTAAGAATGTAAAAAAGGCACTTAAAATGGTAGATATTGAAAACCTATATTATCATTCGTTAGAAGAAGGGTCAATGATGGAAAAAGCAAGGGATATGTGGTTATTTATCTATTTGGCGAATGGAATTAATGTAAAAGACTTGTGTCTTTTACAATATAAAAACATATCAGATAATACAATTCAGTTTTATCGGGCAAAAACAATAAGGACAAAGAAGATTAAAGAAAAGATAGTCATATTAATGACAAATGATATAAAGACAATTATTGAGAAGTGGGGAAATAAGGACAAAAATCCTGAAAATTATATTTTCCCTGTCCTCACTAAGGGATTATCAATTACAGAGATAAGAGGTAAAACAAAGCAATTTACAAAAGTTTTGAACAGTTATACTAAAGAGTTAGGGGAAGATTTAGGTATTAAAATGAAACTAACTTCTTACTCTGCTAGACACTCATTTGCCAGTGTATTATCAAATAGTAATAAGCCTCTTGACTTCATAAGAACCTCATTAGGTCAATCTGATTTAAAAACTACCATATCATATATTAAAAGTATTGAAACGGAAGACCATGCTGAACATATTGAAGCATTGACTCCATTCAAGAATAAACGCTCTTTAGTAGGAGCAACTGCATCTATAGTGTAAAAAAAGAAAGGATATTTTAAAAGTACAAATCACTTTTAGAACATCCTTTCTCATTTATATCAAGTGCCTAACTTTAATTTTCTTAAATTTCTTACCTATTCCTAATGTTATTGCAGTTGGAATTTTAATAATAAACTCGCCTTACTGTAACACTGAAATTGAATCCAATAATTTATATCTTTTGAAAATTAATAATTCTTGCTTTATTGTCTTATTAAGTCCGAAACTAATGCTAAATTAAAACTGAATTTCTAAATTACTTCTATTTGCAAGCCCTTTCCTAAACAATAATGTTGGCGGTTCG
>CANCKV010000119.1 GCA_947378615.1 Chitinophagaceae bacterium
CATGAAGAGTTCCATGGGCAGGTGGCGTTATTATAGAGTAGGTTAATGTTAGTCCCGTTGTGGAATCATACGTAGGGAAATAGCTGTCTATCACATAGCTACTTGCATTTTCACAAATGTTCAATGCTTGATTCGCACCCCCTATAAAGCTCGGTGAAGCCGTTTGTGCAAAACTGTTTAAGATAAAACAAGAAGAAACAAGCAAAAAGAGTAAAAATCTTCTTTTCATGACAATAATTTTTTTTAATGATACTTTATAAAATGGGATTGCTGCCTAAATAATTGTTAGTATTTAATAAAACACAAATTTTAACAGCAAGATTAAGGACATATTTTGAATAATTAACTTAAAATAGATGAGTATAGTGAAATTTAACTGCATTCACTAATAATATACAAGCCAAAACTTTCTTTGGTGAGGTTGTTACAGCATGCACACTTAAAAAGAAAGTGACAGTTCAGAGGTAATTTTTATAGATAGCACAATAATACAATAATTTTTACGTTATTAATATGTGATTTCATTAGAAGAGAGAATATTATTTTTAGAAACAGAGAATGCGAATCTTTTGCTAGAGAATTTGACTCAAATCAAATCTACTGCAAATCTTACTGCACAGGTATTAACACTTACAGAAACTATCAATAAACTTCTTGAAGAACTCACTGAATTGAAATCAAGGGTTGCCAAAAACAGCAGTAATAGTAGTAAACCCCCATCTACAGATATAAGGCGTACAAAGAGCTTACGGGAAAGTTCGGAACTAAAGTCAGGCGGGCAGACAGGTCATAAGGGTAGCAACCTTCCCATGGTGTCCAATCCCGACAAGGTTGAGGTTCATCCTGTTGAGAGTTGTAGAGGCTGTGGCGGAAACCTAAGGGAGATCAATGTTCAAGGCTATGACCGTAGGCAGGTGTTTGACCTTCCTCCCATTCGCATGGAAGTGACCGAACACGCCTGTGAAATCAAGTGTTGCCCACATTGTCAAACGGAAAATAAGGGCATTTTTCCTATTGATGTGAATCAGCCTACCCAATATGGCAATAATTTGAAAGGATGGTGTGTCTATCTGTCTGCCTATCACTTCGTTCCTTATGAGCGTTGTTCACAGCTTATACGTGACCTTACGGGAATGGCTCCAAGTAAAGGAACATTGGTGAACTTCAACAATTTGATGCGTCAGAATTTGGTTGATTCGGGCTTTGAGGCTGATTTGAAGGAAAAGCTGTTGGCTTCGGATGTATGTTATGCGGATGAGACTGGCTATTATTTTGATGACGCAAGGAACTGGCTGCATACTGTTTCCACAGAAGATTTGACTTATTATTACCCACATGTAAAGAGGGGGCAGGAAGCCATGAAGGACATGGGACTGTTGCCATTGTATACGGGAGTGCTAGTACACGACTTTTGGAAAAGTTATCTGGAATATGAAAACTGCAAACATTCCTTATGCAATACACACCACTTGCGGGATCTCTCCTTCTGTGAAGAACAGGAGAAAAATGAATGGGCTGTCAAGATGAAGAAGATGTTGCTGGAATTGAAGGCTGAGGTAGATAATTGCAAAGAAAATGGACTAGCCGCCATTGAACCTGAGCAGTTGATTATCTTGGAAAACAGGTATGATGCCCTTGTAGATGAGGGTTATCAGAAATATCCATTCCCCGTGAAGGAGACGGGAAAAAGGGGAAGCGTCAAAAAGACAAAGTCTCAAAACATGATGGAAAGGTTCAAGAACCATAAAGATAAAGTCCTCCGTTTCATAAGGGACTTCAGGGTGCCATTCGGAAACAATATCGCCGAACAGGCCATGAGAATGACAAAAGTCAAACTGAAAATTTCTGGGTGCTTCCGAAGTACAGAGGGGGTCGAATCGTTTGCTCTAAATAGGAGTTATATTGATACCAATCGAAAGCAAGGGAACGATATCATGAAGGCAATTGGATTGGCAATAAATGGAAAACCCATTTTTGCAAGATAGTGATGTGTCTAATATGGTAAGTTCGCAGATAAATGTATAAAACGAACCTCTAAACTGTCACAAAAAATCAAAACCTTGTAATTGGGGCTGTTTGCTTTATAATTTGGGGGTAATTTAAATCGTAACATGGAGATTCGATGTTGTTTTTTAGTAATTAGATGCAAAAACAGAGATCAGCAGATGCAAAAAAGAGATCAGCAGTTGCAAAAAATAGATCAGCAGTTGCAAAAAAGAGATCAGAAGATGCAAAAAAGAGTTCAGAAGATACAAGTTGATAACATCGATGTTGTTTTTTAGTGATCACAGATGTAAAAAAGAGATCAGAAGATACAAGTTGACAACATCGATGTTGTATTTTAGTGATCAGCAGATGCAAAAAAGAGATGCGAAGATACAATCTGATAGCTTCGATGTTGTTTTTTAGTGGTCGATTTGGGAATGTAAGGGAATGTAAGGGAATGTGAGGGAATGTAATCTAAACCTATTATTAAGAAAATAAGATGACCAAACAATTAAGGGATGCTGAAATTACATTTAGCACCCCTTATTAATTTTTACTTAGTCTTACATAAATGCAGCGAAATAGAGCTTACAGGTAACCCAATTTGCTTAAGAAAACGCTTCTCCATCAAAAGCAAGCGGAAGCAATTGACTTGACTGAGCAATTATTATTACTTTTCCTTCCATTCCACTTAATATGAGTCTTATTGGTTGATTTACCCTCATTTCAAATTCTTTTAGAGCTTGCCTACACATGCCACAGGGACATAGAGGAATGTGGCTTGACCCATTTAAATTACGGTAACTTATTGCTAGTGTGTCAATTGGAACATCAGGGAATAATTGAGCTGTAGAGGCTAATAATGCTCTTTCTGCACATATTCCAACAGGATAACTTGCATTCTCTTGATTACTTCCTTTTACAAAATCACCTGAAGTTAAACTTGCATAAGCGCCTACAAGGAAATTTGAATAAGGGGCGTAAGCAAGTTTTGTTGCTTTACGTGCTTCTGTAACTAACAAGGCATCTGTATCAGATAATTCAGAAATAGAATTATATTCTTCATAGCTAAAACTAAAATTCTTCTCCATAATTTTTTATTGATTGTTTGATAAAAATAATTAATGTTTTTATATAACCTAATTTATGCCCAAAATTTAATATATTTTACTCTATATCGCTATTCTCTGTGAGTTACATTACATACTCCAATGCTTTTTTCTATATTCTAATGGTGTAATGCCATTTATCATTTTAAAATATCTATTAAAATGAGATGAGTTATTGAAACCACATTCTCCAAATATAATAGCAATACTCTTTTCCGTTTCAGATAATAGCTTACAAGCATGGCTGACTCTCATTTCCATTAAAAATTGTGAAAATGTCTTCTTAGTTCTAACTTTAAAAAATCGACAAAAGGCATTTGGGCTCAGATTCGCCTGAGCAGAAATATCTTCTAAAGTGATGTTCTGATTAAAGTTATCTACTAAATATTGAAACACAGTATTCATTCGTTCACCTTCTTTTGCAGTGTTAGGATGCTGCATATTATTGATAGTAATCAATTGTAATTCTTTTGAAATGGATAGTGTATATAATATTTGTAATAAAACTAAAAGCCTTTCACCTGAATGTGCTACCTGTAAAGTTTGCAAATAACCCAAAACTGTATCCTTTGTGTCTCCATATATTTTTATGCCATGTTTTGCTTTTTCAAGTAAGTCGAGGATTAATTTGTTTTCAGGTAGATGCATAAATTTATCACCAAAAACATCAGGTAAAAAATGTAACACATTTGATTCAGCCCAAAGTTGTGAATCTTTTTTAAAATAGGCTTCATCACATTTCCATAAATGTGGCAAATTACTTCCCAATAAAACCATATCTCCTTCATTAAAATGGTCTATATCGTTTCCTATAAATTGTGTACCTGTACCTTTTTCGATATATACCAACTCAATTTCAGGGTGATAATGCCATTCATTATAAAAATAAGGAACCCGCTCATAACGATTGCTAAATGAGTGGGAAGGATTTACATAAATTTTGAGCAACTTAGGCTTCATAATAATCAATTAGTAATTTATTAAAAAATGAAGATGGTATGATTGATAGCAAATTAAATGATTAGTTATTGCCATAATCAGTAGTCAATTCTCCATTATTCGTAGTATATAAACGCTCCTTTTTATTAAATGAACAAAAATAGGGTAAAATAGTGCGCAAAGTTGCTAAACTAACACAAATGTTACATGATAATTACATTTACTTTTGTGCCCTAGAAATATCAAACATAGATGTGTTGATTGCATGTAATATTATTAGTATAAAGTTTTCATTTTTTCATAGGTGTGTTTTGATTATTGAATAAAGCTTTCCTCTTCTGCGGAGAGCTTTCTTTTTTAATAAAAGCGGTTGTATTTTCCGCACAAAAAATTATATGAATAGTCCACATTTAGTATTGCAAATTGAAACTAGAGACAATGTCTTAGTCGCTTTAACTGATTTGAAAAAAGGTCAGGTTATTGACTTTAACGGAGAAAAATATTTACTGAATGAAGATGTAGATGCAAAGCATAAATTCTTTATGCAGGATATGAAACTTGGAGAACCCATTTACATGTATGGAGTATTGGTCGGGAAAGTTCAATACGATGTAAAAAGAGGCGATCGGATGAATGTTGATAATACAAAACATGCTGCAGACCCCTACTTTTATAGAGCTACAAATTATAAATGGACTGCACCCGATGTCTCTAAATTTGAAGGTAGAACCTTCAATGGCTATTATCGAAATGATGGCAAAGTCGGTACAGCTAATTATTGGTTATTTATTCCAACAGTATTTTGCGAAAATAGAAACCTAGATGTAATTAGAGAAGCCTTGCACAATGAATTGGGTTATGCGGTAACTGATAAATATAAAAGCTATACCCGACAATTAATTGAAGCCTATCATAATGGAGAGGATGTTGCTAATGTCTCATTCTTACCACAAGCAAGTACTGTAAAACGTGGTATTTTCAAGAATATAGATGGAATAAAGTTTCTAAATCATCAAGGAGGTTGTGGTGGAACACGTCAGGATTCAGCAATTCTTAGCAAACTACTTGTGTCTTATGCTGATCATCCAAATGTAGCGGGCATCACTTTATTGAGTTTAGGATGCCAACATCTACAGACTTCCGACTTTGTAAATGATTTAAAACTTTACAATCCTTCTTTTAATAAACCCATACTAATTTTTGAACAACAACTAGCACAAAGTGAAGGCCAATTAATTAATGACGCTATCAGGCAAACTTTTCTAGGATTAATTGAAGCAAATAAACTAGAACGTAAACCTGCGCCTCTTTCTGCTTTAACTATTGGTGTAAAATGTGGTGGTAGCGATGGTTTTAGTGGTATATCTGCTAATCCAGCAGTTGGAGCTTGTGCGGATATGGTAGTTGCCCTAGGGGGTAAAATATTATTGGCTGAATTCCCAGAGTTAAATGGTGTTGAGCAAGAATTGATAGACAGATGTTCTGATGAACCTACTGCACAAAAATTCATTAATTTAATGAGTAGTTACGATGCCTCTGCACATGCAGTTGGTTCAGGATTTCACATGAATCCCTCTCCGGGAAATATAAAAGATGGGTTGATAACTGATGCCATTAAAAGTGCAGGTGCCTGCAAAAAAGGAGGTACAGCACCCGTCATTGATGTATTAGATTATACTGAACCTGCTACAAAATCAGGTTTAAGTCTAGTTTGTACACCAGGAAACGATGTTGAAGCGACCACAGGAAAAGCAGCTAGTGGTGCTACCCTGATTTTATTTACTACAGGCTTAGGAACACCTACAGGCAATCCTGTTTGCCCTGTAATTAAAGTTGCAAGTAATACGAAGTTGGCAACCCGAATGAGCGATATCATTGATATTAATACAGGGGATATCATAGAAGGAAAAAAGACAATTCAGCAGATGGGAGAAGAGATACTAGAATATTGTATCAAGGCAGCAAGTGGTGAGGTAATCCCTAAAGCAGTATTATTAAATCAGGATGACTTCATTCCTTGGAAAAGGGGAGTAAGCCTTTAGGAAGTATGAGCTATGAAATATGAGTTATGAAATATGAGTTATGAGTCTGTCTATTCATTTAAAACGCATAACTCATAACTCATAACTCATATTTCATAACTCATAACTCATAATTCATAACTCATAACTCATAACTATTATCTCATGTTTAGATTAGACAACAAATCAGCAGTCATTACAGGTGGCGGAAGTGGCATTGGACGTGCCATGTCCATTTTATTTGCCAAGCAAGGTGCTACAGTTCATATTATTGAACTTAACGAAGATAATGCCCGAGCTACAGTAGAAGAAATTGTTCAAGCAGGTGGAAAGGTATTTGCACATAGTTGTAATGTGGCAAATCAACAACAAGTTGTTGCTACTATTGAATCAATCGACAAGGTAGATATATTAATAAATAATGCAGGAATTGCCCATATTGGTAAGGCAGATACTACTCCTGAAGCTGATTTTGATAGAGTAATGGCTGTGAATGTTAAAGGCGCATATAATTGTATTTTTGCTGCTATTCCTAAACTGCGTCTCAGTGGAGGTGTTATTGTAAATATGGCTTCTATTGGTTCTAATGTTGGTATTGCAGACCGTTTTGTTTATAGTACTACAAAAGGAGCTATCAAGGCAATGACAATGAGTGTTGCTCGTGATTATATCAAGGAAGGTATTCGTTGCAACTCTATTTCTCCTGCAAGGGTGCATACTCCTTTCGTAGATGGCTTTTTGAAAAATAATTATGCAGGAAAAGAAGCGGAGATGTTCGAAAAACTATCCCAATCTCAACCTATCGGTCGTATGGCAGAGCCTCAAGAAATTGCCACTCTAGCACTTTATTTGTGTAGTAATGAAGCTAGTTTTATCACAGGGTGTGACTATCCGATAGATGGAGGATTCACTACGCTGAATAATTAGTAAAAGGTGGAAGGTGGAAGGTAGGAGGTGAAGGGTAGAAGGTAGAAGGTAGAAGCTAGAAGGTTTGTGTATAGTAAGATTATGTTTTTTTTTAGGATAAAATCTTTTTTATTCACATAACAATACCCCTTTTTTCTTAGACCTTAGACCTTAAGCCCAAAGCCTTAAACCTTAAGCCTTAAACCTTAGTCTATAAACTTTAATAATTGATAATTAAAATATAACACATGAAACTTACAAGATTTGGAAACGTTGGCAACGAAAAGCCTGCTGTAGTGATAGATAATATTCGCTACGATGTTAGTGGTTTTGGTCAGGATTTTACTGAAGATTTCTTTGGGAATGATGGCATCAAGAGATTAAAAGTGTGGGTTGCAACAAATAAGTCATCACTTCCTGTTGTTGACAATGCAGAAAGATGGGCTTCTTGTATTGCTCGTCCTTCAAAGATTATTTGTATTGGGTTGAACTATGCAGATCATGCCGCAGAAAGCAATATGGCTTTACCAAAAGAACCCATTATTTTCTTTAAATCAACTACTGCTTTAGTCGGTCCTAATGATGATTTAGTAATTCCTAAAGGCAGCGAAAAAACAGATTGGGAAGTTGAATTAGCTGTTATAATTGGAAAGAAAACAAGTTATGTATCAATCGAAGAGGCGCTAGATTATGTAGCAGGATATGCTTTACATAATGATTATAGCGAAAGAGCTTTTCAATTAGAAAGGGGCGGTCAGTGGGTAAAAGGTAAAAGCTGTGACACTTTTGCTCCTTTAGGTCCTTGGTTAGCCACTATAGACGAAATTCCTTCAACAGATGATTTACGCTTATGGTTGACTGTTAATGGAAAAACCTATCAGGATGGCAGCACTAAAAACCTTATTTTCAATGTACCTTTCTTAGTGTCTTATCTAAGTCAATTTATGACATTGCTTCCAGGTGACATTATTTCTACAGGTACTCCTGCAGGTGTAGGTCTAGGTCAAAAGCCTAATCCCGTATATCTAAAGGCAAGTGATGTGGTTAGTTTAGGCATTGATGGATTAGGAACTTCAACGCAAAATGCAGTTGCATTTAACCACTAATAAGTTGATAAATAATAATGTAAATTTAAATAGTAAGAATAAAGTTGTAAAAAAGGGAGCAAATAGCTCCCTTTTTATTTGTATCTTATTTATCTCTATGAATAAATTTACATTGTATTTCACACTGCAAATAAGCCATTAATTGTTTTCTAAATTTCAAATCTACTTACTTGTCTCGAATCATTCCAAGGACATTATCCCCTCAAACTTTTCAATGATTTCTTTAGTTGGTC